>NZ_PCZU01000271.1:59277-76777 GCF_002887785.1 Rhodococcus sp. ENV425 | reverse complement strand
GACGAGCACGGAGAAGTCGGCGAACGGGCCGGCGGAGGAGAACACCTTGCGGCCGGTCAGCCGCCAGCCGTCCCCGTCGGGGGTGGCGATGGTGCGCATCCGTCGTACGTCGGATCCCGCGTCCTCCTCGGTGAGCGAGAAGCAGCACGCCCGCTCGCCGCGCAGCACCGGCATCAGGTACTTCTCGAGCTGGTGGTCCGTGGCCACGCCGAAGATCGACCCGACGCGGAGCGGCCCGCCCATGTCACCGAGGACCGAGTGGGCGAGGATCCGGCCGCTGGCCCCCACCTCCTCCTTGAGGACGGCGAGTTCGGTGTAGGACAGGCCCTGACCGCCGAGGGCCGGCGGCAGATGGATTCCGTAGAACCCGAGTTCACGGCTGCGCCGCCACACCGGTTCGAGTTGCTCTCGGGTATAGCGGGTTTCCGGTCCCAGGCCGAGTCGTTGTTCGTACTCGGCGAGTTCGCCGTCGAGGTAGTCCCGCAGGCGCGGAACCAGCGTCGCGAGCCGCGGGTGGTCGTCGTAGGACGGGGTGAGGGTGAACGACATGGGGGTCCTTGTCAGTGAACGCGGCGCTCGGCGCCGGACCAGTAGGAGTCGCGCACGGCGCGGCGGTCGACCTTGCCGTTGCGGTTGACAGGAAGGGACTCGACGAAGTCCACCGAGCGCGGCTTCTTCATCCCGGCGAGCCGCTGGGCGCAGTGGTCGATCAGTGCGGCTTCCGTCGGCCCGGTGCCGGGGCGCGGCACGACGACGGCCTTCACGGCCTCGCCCCACCGCTCGTCGGGGACGCCGACGACGCAGACCTCGGACACGTCGGGGTGCTCGTACAGGGCAGCCTCGACCTCGCTGCAGTAGATGTTGAACCCGCCGGAGATGATCATGTCCTTCTTGCGGTCGACGATGAACAGATACCCGTCCTCCCGCAGGCGCCCGATGTCGCCCGTGTGGACCCACCCGTCGCGGAAGGTCTCCGCCGACAATTCCGGTTCGTGCCAGTACTCGCGCACGCAGTCCGGCCCGCGCACGACGATCTCGCCGAGTTCGCCTGCCGGCACGGGCCGGCCTTCGTCGTCGACCACCCGGACTTCGGTGTCGAACACCGCGCGTCCGCACGACAGCAGGAGCTCGGGGTCGGAGTCGATTCCTCGCTCCACGTCATCCGGAGTGAGAACTGTTACCCCACTGGTGGTTTCGGCCTGTCCGTAACCCTGGGCGACGACCGGTCCGAACAGGTCGACGGCGTCACGCAGGCGTTGCGGGGAGACGGGCGCGCCACCGATCCGCACGCATCTGAGGCTCGAGTAGTCGGTGGTGGTGGCCTCTGGGTGGTCGAGCACCAGGTTGAGCATGGTGGGCACCATGAACGTCGAGGTGATGCGCTCGGACTCGAGGGTGCGCAGGAACCGCCCGGTGTCCCAGTGCGGCAGGATCACGACGGTCGATCCGCGGGAGAGGGAGGCGAGCAGGCCCATGCCCGAGGCGTGGGTGATCGGGCCGGGTGCGAGGTAGCGCTCGCCGACACCGAGCGAGCTGTCCGGAGTCATCAGGCGCTTGCGCATGTTGGCCAGGCGGTTGCCGTGAGTCTGCACCGCGGCCTTGAGTTTTCCGGTCGAGCCGGAGGTGAAGTTCAGGACCGCGGGAACCTCGGGGTCGACCTCGATCGCCACCGGGCGATCGTCGCCCTCGGCCAGCAGGTCGCTGTAGCGCACCGCGCCGTCGCAGCTGTCGTCGTAGTCGACGACCGTGCAGTCCGCCCCCGTGTCGGCGACGATCTTCAGCGCGGCCTCGGCGTGCTCGGCGTCGACGAACAGCATGCGCACGGCCGCGTCCCGTAGGACGTGGGCGACCTCGGCGGCGCCGAGTCGCGCGTTGATCGGCACGCGGAGCAGTCCGGCCTTGCACAGGGCCATCTCGGTCTCCACCAGCTGCGGGCGGTTACCGGCGAAGGTGGCGACCGCCTGCGCCGGTTCGAGTCCGCGCCCGAGCAGTGCCGAGGCGAGCCGGTTGGTGGAGTCCTCCAGGCGGCGGTACGTCCAGCGCTCGTCGCCGCACACCACGGCTTCGTGGTCGGGCCAGTACGTACTGCTGCGGCTCAGATAGATGCCGAGGTTCATTTCCGCTCCTTCGCGGACAGAGTGACTGTTATTAGACACGATGTATTGAACTGGTGTCCGTGTCAAGACTTGCGCTAGCATGGGCGTCCTGGTACCGGGAAGGGAGCCGGCAATGGCAACGGAAGACCGCCGGGTGCGTCGCACCAAGCGACTGCTGCGCGATGCGCTCGTGACGCTCGTGCTCGAGCACGGCTACGGCGCCGTCACCGTCGAGGACATCGCCGAACGGGCCGACCTCAGCCGCGCCACCTTCTACGGGCACTACACCGACAAGGACGACCTGTTCGGGCGGATCGTCGCGGATCTGATCGCGGAGTTGAACGAACGCCTGCGCCCGCTCGTCACGGACTCGTCGGCCGGGTTCACCGGCAAGCCGGTCCTGGAGATGTTCCGCCACGCCGCCGAGGAACGCGACGTGTACCGGGTGATCCTGCGCGGGGAGGGCGACGGCCGTGCGCTGCGGGAGTTCATGGACGACCGCAGCGAGGTCGTCGCCCGGATCTTCCGCAAGCGCGCGGACGCCCACGGGGTGACCCCGCGCATCGACGTCGACGTTCTCGCCCGGGCCTGGGTCGGCGAGCAGATCTCCGTGCTGCGCTGGTGGATCGAGTCGGACCCGCCCGTGCTTCCCCTCGAGGACGTCACGGAAATGCTGCTGGAACTGTCCCTGCGCGGCCGGTACTGGGCGAACGGCTTCGACGGACCGCCGCCCGGGGCCGGATCCTGACGGTCGCCGATCAGCGCGGCGCGGCGGGCGACAGGCCGGCGAGTACGTACCGCCGCACGTAGCGCAGCACGGCGGCGGCGTCGTCGGGGTCGAGGGTGTTGCCCGGCACGGTGGCGAGGCTGATGAGCGAGCGCGCCACCCACTCGGCGGCCTCGACGGGATCGGCGTCGTCACGGACCTCCCCGCGTTCGATCGCCGCGACGACGAACTCGAGCCAGAACGCCGCGAGATCGGGAACCAGTTCGCGCACCCCCGCGCCGGCGCACGCCTCGAACTCCTCCGGCTCGGTGGCGCGCAGCCGGAGCGGCAGCGCGCCCGGGTCGTCGTAGGTAGCCCGGCCGATCCGGACGCCGGCCGCGAGCTGTTCGTCGAAGGAGCCGTACCCGGCGAGCGCCGCTCGGGCGTCGGCCCAGTACGCCTCGTCGAGCCGGACGATCACGCTGCCGACCAGGCTCGCCTTGTCCGGGAAGTGCCGGTACAGCCAGGCCCGGGACACGCCGGCCGCCTCGGCCACCTCGGCCATCGTGGTCGCCCGGATTCCCTTGGCGCGCAGCGAGTCCTCCGTCGCGGCGAGCAGTCGCTCGCGGACGCTTCCGGGTTTCGTCTCGATGGGCACGCGCTGTTCCTCTCGGCCGGCGGACCGCGCGGCCCGCGAGCCGACCCTACGCGCAGTAGACACTTTCCGGAATGTGTGTACACCCGCCATGAACATGTTCTACATTGTGGTCGTCGTCACCGGACGCGCTCGCGCCGGAGATCGGACCGGCCCACCGGATGGCCGGAACCTGCACACGAGGAGCTGCGACATGCCGGCACCGACCACCGCCGTCATCGGCGCGGGAATCAGCGGTCTGACCACGGGCAAGATGCTCGGGGACTACGGAGTGCCCTACACGTGCTTCGAGTCGTCGGACCGGATCGGCGGCAACTGGGCGTTCGGCAATCCCAACGGGCACAGCAGCGCCTACCGCTCGCTGCACATCGACACGTCCAAGCATCAGCTCTCGTTCAAGGACTTCCCGATGCCGGAGTCCTTCCCCGACTTCCCGCATCACACCCAGATCAAGCAGTACCTCGACGGATACGCCGCGGCGTTCGACCTCGAGTCGCGGATCGAGTTCCGCAACGGTGTCGTGCATGCCCGCCGGAACGCGGACGGCCGGTGGGAACTCGACACCGAGGACGGGCGTACCCGGTACTTCGACTTCCTCGTCGTGGCGAACGGTCACCACTGGGATCCACGGATCCCGGACTTTCCGGGCGAGTTCACGGGCATGTCCCTCCACTCGCACCGGTACGTCGATCCGCGCACGCCGATCGACTTCTCGGACAAGCACATTCTCGTCGTCGGGATCGGCAACAGTGCCGCCGACATCGCGGTGGAACTGTCGTCGAAGGCGCTCGGCAACGAGGTCACCCTGTCCACCCGCTCGAGCGCCTGGATCGTGCCGAAGTACATCGCGGGCCGTCCGGCCGACAAGTACTACCGGACCAGCCCCCACCTTCCGCTCTCCTGGCAGCGCAAGCTCGCCCAGCTCGGGCAGCCCGTCATCGCCGGGCGTCCCGAGCGGTACGGCCTGCCCACGCCCAACCACAAGTTCTTCGAGGCCCACCCCACCCAATCGGTGGAACTGCCGCTGCGCCTCGGTTCCGGCGACGTCGTCGCCAAGCCGAACATCCGCCTACTCGACGGCGCGACCGTGCACTTCGAGGACGGCACCTCGTCGGACTTCGACGTCGTCGTCTACGCCACCGGCTACAACATCACCTTCCCGTTCTTCGACGAGGATTTCGTCAGCGCGCCCGGTAACCACATCCCGCTCTACAAGCGGATCTTCAAGCCCGGCCTCGACAACCTCGCCTTCGTCGGGTTCGCACAGGCCACGCCTACCCTGTTCCCGTTCGTCGAATGCCAGGCCCGGCTCGTCGCAGCCCACGTGATCGGCCGGTACCGGCTGCCGTCGGTGGACGAGATGGAGCGGGTGATCGAAGCAGATCAGCGCAAGTACACCGGGCACATGCTCGACCGGCCCCGGCACACCCAGCAGGTCGACTACTTCCTCTACGAACACGACCTGCGGGTACACGAACTACCCGCCGGCAGGAAACGGGCGCTTGCGCACCGGTAGTCGCGTCCACCCGACCGACCTCCCCGAGAAGGTATCCGAATGACACACCGACACAAGACCTTCCGATCCGGTGACGCGCTCTGCGACGCCTGGCACTTCCCCGGGCAGGGCGAGGCGTTCGCCGGTGACGGCGGCCGCCCGGTCGTCGTGATGGCGCACGGGCTCGGCGGCACCAAGGATTCCGGTCTCCAGGCGTTCGCGGAGCGGCTCGCCGCGGCCGGTCTCGACGTCCTCGCCTTCGACTACCGGGGATTCGGCGCGTCCGGTGGTGCGCCGCGTCAACGGGTCGACCTGCGCGGCCAGGCGGACGACTACCGGGCCGCCCTGTGCGCCGCCGCCCGCCTCGACGGGGCCGACCCGAATCGCCTGATCCTGTGGGGTGTGTCGCTGGCGGGTGGACATGTGCTCTCGGTGGGGGCACACCGCCGGGACGTCGCGGCCGTCGTCGCCCTCACACCGCTGGTCGACGGCCCCGCCGCGGGTCTGCTGGCGGCGCGGCATCATTCGATGCCGTCGATGCTGCGGTCCACCGCGATCGGAACCCGCAGCCGAGTCGCGGCCCTGAGAGGCCTTCCCCCCGTGACGATTCCGATCGTGGGCCGCCCCGGCGAGACCGCGGCACTGACCCTGGACGGGTATTTCGAGGACTACACGGCACTCGCCGGCCCGACGTGGCGCAACGAGATCGACGCACGTGTCGCGCTCGAACTCGGTACCTACCGGCCGGGCAAGGACGCCGCCGGACTGCGGTGCCCGCTGCTCGTCCAGATCGCCGACTTCGACCGCAGTGCACCCCCGCACGCCGCCGCGGTCGCCGCCGCCCGGGGACGGGCCGAGGTCCGCCACTACCCGTGCGACCACTTCGACGTCTGGCCGGGGCGCGACTGGTTCGATGCCGCGGTCGCCCATCAGATCTCGTTCCTGTCCCGGCACCTCGGTGCCGGGAGCCCGCCCGCCGGGAGTCCCCGGCACGACGACACCGCCGGGAGTCCCCGGCACGACGACGCCGCCCCCACGACGACGAGGTAGACCGATGGCAGAGACCGTCCAGCAAGCCCTCCGTGAGCGATGCGACCAGGACACCACCGCAGTCGTGTACGGCGACAGGACATGGACGTGGCGCGAGCACCTCGGCCGCGCATCCGCCCAGGCCGCGGCCCTGCTGGGCGTGGCGGACCCGGACCGCCCGATGCACGTGGGCACCCTGCTCGGCAACACTCCCGACATGCTCGAGGCCATGGCGGCGGCCGGACTCGGCGGCTACGTCCTGTGCGGCATCAACACCACCCGCCGCGGCGACGGCCTGGCCCGCGACATCCGGCGCGCCGACTGCCAGATCGTCGTCACCGACCCGGAACACCGGCCCCTGCTGGCCGTGCTCGACCTGCCGGGGGTGCGGATCCTCGACACGTCGTCGCGGGAGTGGGCCGACCTGCTCGCCGGCGCCGGTGTCCTGCACCCGCACCGCGAGGTCGAGGCCATGGACACCTTCATGATGATCTTCACGTCGGGCACGAGCGGCGATCCCAAACCGGTCCGCGTCGCCCACCTGATGGTGCTGTTCGCGGGTCAGAACCTCATCGGTCGGTTCGGTATCGCCGACACCGACGTCTGCTACTTGTCGATGCCGCTGTTCCATTCCAACGCCGTCCTCGCCGGCTGGAGCGTGGGCATCGGCAGCGGCGCCGCCATGGTCCCGGCCGCCTTCTCGGCGTCCCGGTTCCTCGACGACATCCGACGCTGCGGCGCGACCTACATGAACTACGTCGGCAAGCCCCTCGCCTACGTGCTCGCGACCCCCGAGCGGCCCGACGACCGGGACAACCCGCTGCGCGTGGCATTCGGCAACGAGGCCACCGATCGCGACATCGAGGAGTTCGCACGCCGGTTCGACTGCACGGTATGGGACGGCTTCGGCTCCACCGAGAACGCCGTCATCGTCACCCGCGAGCCCGGCACCCCGCGCGGATCGATCGGCAAGGGCCTCGACGGCGTCGCCGTCTACAACTCCGCCACCGTCACCGAGTGCCCCGCCGCGGAGTTCGACGCCGCCGGTGCCCTGATCAACGCGGACGAGGCGATCGGCGAACTGGTCAACACCCACGGCGCCGGGTTCTTCTCCGGGTACTACAACGACCAGGAGGCCACCGACGAGCGATTCCGCCACGGCATGTTCTGGTCCGGCGACCTCGCGTACAAGGACGCCGACGGGTGGATCTACCTGGCCGGCCGCACCGCGGACTGGATGCGCGTCGACGGCGAGAACCTCGCCACCGCTCCCATCGAACGGATCCTGCAGCGCCTGCCCGCCCTGAACCGCGTCGCCGTCTACGCGGTGCCGGACGATCACGTCGGCGACCAGGTGATGGCCGCGATGGTTCTGCAGGACGACGCCGAACTGACCCCCGAGATGTTCGAGGAGTTCCTCGCCGCCCAGCCGGACCTGTCGCCGAAGGCGTGGCCCCGCTACGTGCGCATCGCTGCCGACCTGCCCGGTACCGCTACGAACAAGATCCTCAAACGCGAACTGGTGCAACAGGGCCCGACTCCCGGCGGCGGCGTGCTGTGGTCCCGCCGCGACCGTCGCGCGACGGGCACGACATCGGGGGAGGAGGGCGGCTACGTCGTGACCGGGTGATCCGGGGGAGAGGCCGCGCGTTCGAGTCTCGCTGAGCGGGACTCCGGCGAGGGCGTCGCAGGTGCGCTCCTAGCATCCGCGTCATGACCGCAACCACCGTCGCCGCCTCCGACGTGCACGCGCTGCTCGAACGCCGGCAGCAGTACTCGCGTGACCACCTCGAGGAGTGGATGCGGCCCGAGGAACGCTCGGTGTTCTCCCCGTACGACCGGCTCGGCGCCACCGCCCAGGGCTTCACCGGCAGGCACGAGGGCAGGAACCCGCGCGGAATCGTCGTCTTCTGACCGCGACGAGAGGTCTCGCCATGGAGAGGGTGGCGTCGTTGCCGGCGGACACGCAACTGGGCCGGGTGGCCGAGCGGGTACGCCGGATCGAGGCGCTGGGGTACGACACCGTGCACGTGTCGGAAACGGTGCGGGACCCGTTCACCGTGTGCGCGCTGGCGCTGGAACACACGTCGCGGCTGACGGTGCGCACCAGCATGGTCGTGGCCTTCGCCCGGAGCCCGATGGTGACCGCGTATTCCGCGTGGGAGCTCGCCCGCTTCTCCGGGGGCCGCTTCCAGCTCGGTCTCGCGACGCAGGTCCGCGGCAACATCGTCGGCCGGTTCTCGATGCCGTGGAGCGATCCCGCCGCCCAGCTGCGCGACTACCTCGACTCCCTGCGGGCGATCTTCGGCTCGTTCGCCACCGGAGAGCCTCTGTCGCACAGCGGCACGCACTACACATTCGACCGGTTGCAGCCGTACTTCCGACCCGGCCCCGTCCATGTCCCGGCGCCGCAACTGTGGACCGGTGGCGTCAACCGGCGGATGTGTGTGCTCGCCGGTGAGTGCTCCGACGGATTCGTCACGCACCCGACGAACTCGCACCCCACGTTCCTGCGCGAACACATCCTGCCCGCACTGCGCGAGGGCGCCGAACGCCGTGGCCGGCGCGACGGCGGCCCCCGCGTCGTGGTGGTTCCCAAGGCGATCACCGGCCGCGACGACCGCGTCGTCGCGGCCGCGCGCGAGGCGGCCCGCTCCGAATTCGCGTTCCTGTACTCGACACCCGCCTACCGCGGAACGCTGGCGGCGCTCGGTCTCACCGAATTCGGTGAGCGGCTGACCAGGCTGGCGCGGGAACAGCGTTGGAACGAGATGACGGAGACGGTGAGCGACGACGTCCTGCGCACCCTCGTCCCGCACGGCACCTACGCCCAGCTGCCGGCCGTCCTCGAATCCTGGTACGGCGGCACGTGCGACGGGTTGTCGATCGACCCGCCCGAGGACCCGGCCGACGACGACGAATTCGCGGCCCTGCTCGACCGCATCCGGGCGATCCCGGTGCGGCCGGTGCGGTGAGGACCGCGGCGCCCGACGGGTCGCCTCGTCAGGCCGGTCCGCCTGCGGCCTCGCCGTTGCGCTCGGCACGACGCCCGACCTTCTCCGCCTCGGACAGATCCTCCAACCGCTCGGCGCGGGCACGCTTGTCGGCTGCCTCGCCCCGTTTGTCGGCGGCGTCCTTCAGCTGCGCCTCGGCCGGGGCGGCGGCGGCCTGCTCGGCGGCCCTGATCTGCTCCTGTTCCTTCCGCCGGGCCGATTCGACCGCCTGCGTGCGCTGTGCCGCCTCGGCGTCGGCCTGCCGTTTCGCCGCCTCGGCGCGTTGCTCGGCCTCCCGTGCGGCGGTGCGCTTGCGCTCCTCCTCACGGGCCCGGGCCTGCGCCACCTCACGCTGCCTCGCCTCGTGGGCCTCCGACTGCTGCGCCCGCGCCTGCTCGCGCTCGGCGCGCAGCGCGGCGTCGGCCTCCTGCTCCTTGCGGGCGGCCTCCTCCTCGAGGGCGCTCGCCCGGGCGAACGCGTCGGTGCGCTCGGTCATCGCGGCGCCGCGCTGCTGCACGTCGCGGGCGCCGAGCACGGTTCCCACGGTCCCGTCGAGCAGGCCGAGGCCCCGCTCGTACATCAGTCGTGGGGGTGCGTCGGGCGGGAACCGCGAGAACACCTGCTGCTCGATCATCTGCAGCGGGAATCGGAAGATCTGGTACTGAAGGCGCAACACGGCCAGGGGCACGGTGGTGATGTTCATGTCGTCTCCGCTTCGTCGGGTATGAGAGGTCAGGGCGTTTCGGCGTCGTCGCCGAGGCTCTCGGCCTTCTGCCGGGCCCGCGCGGCCTCGGCGCGCGCCTCGGCGGCCTCGTCCATCGCCTCCCGGTGTTCCTCGGTGGCATCGATCGCGTCGGCGGTGGCCTCGGCCACCCGGGCGCGCTCGGCGGACTGCGCGCGCGCCGTCTCGACGCGGGCGTCGCGTTCGGCTTCGAGCCGCCCGGCCGCGGCCCGGTGCTGCGCCTGCTGCTCGGCGACCAGATGCTCGCTCTGCTGCCGGCGGCGCACGTCCTGCTCCGCGGCCGCGGCCTCCTGCCGGACCGTCGCTCGTTCCTGCGCGCCCCGCTCGTGGATCGACCCGAGTTCGTCCGCAGCCTCCTCGGTCTCCGCCCGCGCGACGGCTTCGGCGGTGTTCGCCTCCTTGCGTGCGTGGGCCTCGGCCTGCTGGAGCTGGCCCTCGGCGGTGAGCGAGTCGTTGCCGGTCACCGCGCCCGCGACTTCCTTCGCCTTGCCCTTGATGGAATCCAGCAAGCCCTCGCGGGCTTCCGCGGACGTGCCCTCTTCGTCCATGACGTCCTGCTCCTCGGTGGTAGGGACTGTCTGTGCGGGGTTGTCCGCTACCCGGGGGTAACCCGAAATGGCCCGCGTCAATCACGCAGGTGGATTTTCGGAGTGCGGATCGGGCCCGGCCGCCTGCGCTCCGGCGGACAATGAGGCGCGAGGATCCGGCTCAGGGGGAGGCGACGTCGATGACCGGGAACGACGGCTCGGCTCCGGACGGGACGTATCGACGGGTGCTTCCGGAGGCCGGAGCGCACGTCGGCGGCGGCCGCTACCGGCTGGTGGAGCGGCACGGCACCGTGGGCGGCCTGCAGTGCTGGCGGGGGCGCGACACGGCCATGAACCGGACCGTCGCGCTGACCCTCGTGCCTCGCCCCGCCCCGGATGCCGGCTTCTTCCCGGGGCTGTGCGTGCGGACCGCCTCGGCGGCCTTCGAGCGGGCAGGGGCCGCGGCCCGGGTCTTCGACGTCGTCGGCGACACCGACCACTGCGTGGTGGTGGCCGAGTGGACGCGGGGCCGGTCGCTGCGCGACGTCGCCGCCGACCGTCCGGACCCGGCCGCGGCCGCACGGATGACGCTTCGCCTGGCCGAGACGGTGCGCGCCGCGCACCGGCAGTCCACGGTCCTGTGCCTGGACGATCCGGTCCGCGTCCGGGTCGGCGAGTGCGGTACCGCCGTCCTCGCCTTCCCCGCGATCCTGTCCGGTGCGGACGAGACGACCGACGTCGCCGGGCTCGGCGCGGTGCTGCGCTGCCTGCTCGGCGCCGGCGAGGCGCGCCCCGGCGCAGAGCCGATGCGGCAGCTCGCCGACGAGGCTTTGGGCGGACATGTTTGTACCGCAACCGATTTCGTCGACCGTCTGGATCGGATGCTCCCGCGTGGCGACGTGCGGTTCCGGGGCGCGGAACGCACGGCCGAAGCCGTACGCCGCCAAACCCCTTCGCCGGCACCGGAACGGTTCCCGGCGCATCGGCCGCCCGCGACCCCTCCCCGGCGCATCGCGGTCGTGCCTGCCTCGGCTGCAATGGTTCTGGTGGCGTGCCTCGCCGCGGTCGGCTGGGTCGCCGGCACCGCCCTGAGTGGCCCGGGTGGCGATTCCGTGGTGACGGCACCGACGCTGCCCGCAGTCGCCGTCGTGGCGCCGACGATCGGTGCCGGGGCGGCGCCGATCAGCGCCCCCCTCGTTCCGCTGTCCGTGCGCGCCCAGTCGCGGGACGGGACTACCGACAATGCGGTGACGGCGGACCTTGCGGCGGACGCCAACCCGAACACGGCCTGGAGCACCGACCTGTATCCACGGCCGGTCCCGGCCGGCCGGAGCGGCGTGGGCCTGACGATCGCCTTCCCGCGGCCGGTCCGGCTCGGCGAGGTCCGGATCGACAGCCTCAGTGCCGGTTCGCGTGTCGAGATCCGAACCGCGCCCCGCGGTGGCGGCCCGCACCCCGCGGCGCAGACGATCGGCGGCGCTGTCCTCGTCTCCGGCGTGACCCGCATACCGGTGGCGGCGACGGCGGCACCGATGTCGGAGGTGCTCGTCTGGATCACGGAGCTGGCGTCGGTCGGGCCCGGCCGCTTCCGGACGTCGCTGTCCGAGGTGGGATTCAGCGGAGACGCCGGACCGTGATCGTCCGCTGGCACCTCGTCAGTCGTACGCGCGGACGTGGCGGACGACCACCCGCGGACCGTACCGTGCGCGCGCACGGGCCAGTGCCTCCGACCGCACCTGCTCCTCGGTCACTCCCGTGGGCAGGGACAGGATCAAGCTCTCCGTGCGGTGGTCCGGGTCGGCGGGATCCTCGACCAGGCACATCCAATCGAACGTTCCACCGGCGCGTCTGCGGGCCAATTCGATCCGGGCCGCCTCGACAGGCCCGCACCCCACGGCGGCATCGTGCGTCGTGCTCTGGTCCACGAGCCGCACGAGATGCTCGGTGGACCACCGGTGCACACCGCTGTTCAGCCGAACAGGATCCATCGCGTCACCGCCTCCCCGCGGCACATCCCCGGACCCTTCGCTTCGGGCGTCGAGTCCGGTGCGGGAGCTCTCCGGTGATTCTTCCACCTGTGCGGCCGGACGAGAAGGCCGGTTGCGGCGTATCCGCCGAGCGGACCGGCCGGGTGCCGGGCGTGGCGCCGGAGCACCCCGTCGGCCACGATGACTTCACACCCCGCACGTCGAATCGAAGGACGGTCCCGCAATGAGCACCCCCGAGCTGGCCCGGCACGCCTCGCGGTTGCGGGCCGATCTGCACGTGTTCGATCGACGTATCAAGGAACTGAGCGAAGAGTTCGGGCGGATCGATCGCCATTCCCACGGAGACTCCGCCGAGGCCGCGCTCCTCGAGATCCTCGACCTCCTCGCCGACGCGCGCCTGGATCTGCGCAGCGTCGACAAACATCTGGAGACGGCGGTCCGGCACGCCGAGAACCTGCACTGATCGCCGCGAGGGCACACCCGCTCCGACGTCGGTGGCAGTTCATTCCATAATTCCATAGAATGTCGTAGTGACGTTGCCGCGTCTCCCGCCGGGAAGGCCCGGCGCGCGGCGACCCTGATCCCACACGTCCCCGGAGGGCGGCTCATGAACAGCCCCACGCGCCCCACCACCCCGTCCGGCGAACGGATCGGACTCGGCCTGCGCCGCAACGCCGCCCAGTTCACGCTGCTGGTGGTGGTCAACGCCCTCGTCGGCGGCATGCTCGGCCAGGAACGCACCGTGCTGCCGCTGCTCGCCGAGGAGGAATTCGGCATCCGCGCCTACACCGCCGGCCTGTCGTTCATCCTCGTCTTCGGCCTGTCGAAGGCGATCACCAACTATTTCGCGGGCACCTTCTCCGACCGGTACGGGCGCAAACCGGTGCTCGTGGCCGGCTGGCTGGTCGCAGTCCCGGTGCCGCTGCTGCTCATCTGGGCTCCGTCGTGGGGCTGGGTGATCTTCGCCAACGTGCTGCTCGGCATCAGCCAGGGACTGACCTGGTCCACCACGGTGGTGATGAAGATCGACCTGGTCGGCCCGGCCCGCCGGGGGCTCGCGATGGGACTGAACGAGGCCGCGGGGTATGCCGCCGTCGCCGCGACCGCGCTGGCCACCGGCTACCTGGCCGAGGCCTACGGTCTGCGGCCGGCGCCGTTCCTGCTCGGCATCGCCTTCGCGGCCCTCGGCCTGGGACTGTCCACCCTCGCCGTGAAGGAGACCCGCGAACACGCGCGCCTCGAAGCCGTCGGCCACGTGGCCCGCGCCGACGGACGCCACGACCACCTGCACGACAAGCTCACCGACCGGCAGGTGTTCGTCCAGACCAGCTTCAAGGAACCGGCACTGTCGTCCGCCAGCCAGGCCGGCCTGGTCAACAACCTCAACGACGGCCTCGCCTGGGGCCTGTTCCCGATCCTGTTCGCCGCGGCCGGCCTCTCGGTCGGCCGGATCGGCGTCCTCGCCGCGCTGTACCCGGCCGTGTGGGGAGTGGGCCAGCTGGTCACCGGCGCGCTGTCGGACCGGTGGGGCCGCAAGTGGATGATCGTCGCCGGCATGTGGCTGCAGGCCCTCGCCCTGGCCGTGATCGCCGTCTCGGATGCGTTCCTGCCGTGGGCGATCGCCGCGGTGGCGCTCGGCGCCGGCACCGCGCTGGTCTACCCGACCCTGCTCGCCTCGATCGGCGACGTCGCCCACCCCGCCTGGCGGGCACGGTCCGTGGGCGTGTACCGGCTCTGGCGCGACGGCGGATTCGCCGCCGGCGCCCTGCTGGCCGGTATCGTCGCCGACGCGTTCGGCGTCCACGCCGCCGTGTGGGTCGTGGCCGCGCTGACCGCCCTGTCCGGGCTGATCGTCGCGGTGCGCATGTACGAGACCCACCCCCGACCTGCCCGCGTCGCACAGGAGGACCCCGCCCATGGCTGACCGAGCCGCCAAGGACGCCCTCTTCGGGGAGTTCGCCGCCGTCGGCAAGGTGCTCGGCAACCCCGCGCGCCTGGAACTGCTCGACCTGCTCGCGCAGGGCCCGCGCAGCGTGGACGAGCTCGCCGCCGCCGCCGGGCTCGGGGTGAGCACCTGCTCGGCGCACCTGCAGACGCTGCGCGCGGCCGGGCTGGTGCAGTCCCGCCGCGACGGCAAGCGGATCTTCTACTCGCTCGCCGGGGACGACGTGGCCGTCCTGTGGGACACCCTGCGCCGCGTCGCCCAGCGGCACCGCCCGCACACCGAGCTCGCCCGTCGCGCGTATCTCGGCCCGGACGACACCACGGCCGTCGGCACCGAGGAACTGCTGCACCGCCTCGAGACCGGCGAGGTGGTCCTGCTCGACGTGCGCCCCGAGGCCGAATACGCCGCCGGGCACCTGCCCGGCGCGCTGCACGTGCCACTCGACGAGCTGACCGAGCGGCTCGCGGACCTGCCGGCGGGCCGCGAGATCGTCGCCTACTGCCGCGGCCGGTACTGCGTGCTCGCCCACGACGCCGTCCGGCTGCTGCGCACCCACGGCGTGCCCGCCCGGCGAGCCGCCGACGGTGTGCTCGAGTGGCGACTCGCCGGCCTGCCCGTCGACTCCGACGTCGCCTGACCGCCTCCGCGACGTTCGCGTCCGGTTCAGTTCCGGGTCACGCGCCGGCCACCGAACCGGGCTTTCCGGTACCTACGGTCCGAAGGACTCGACCGGATCGATGGAGGTATCGAAACAGTGACGACGGCACCACTGAATCGCCGCGGGTTCCTCGGACGCACCGCGCTGGCCGGACTCGGCGTGGCCCTCGCCGGCAGCGTCGAGGCGATCGTCCGCCCCGGACTTGCGTCCGCCGTGCCCGGCACGGCGATCGGCTACGGCCCGCTCGTTCCGGATCCCAACCGCATTCTCGCCCTGCCCGTGGGCTTTTCGTACACCGTGGTGTCGCGCTCCGGGGAGACGACCCTCGACGACGGCACGCCCGTCCCCAGCGATCCCGACGCCAACGGCGTGTTCGCGCACGGCAACGGTTCCACGATCGTGACCAACCACGAGATCGGCAAGGACGAGCCGTTCGGCGTGCCCGTCGTCGACGGCCTGACCTACGACCCCGGCGCCCGAGGCGGCACCACCACCGTCACGGTGGGGCCGAACGGGCAGCGCACGGGCCAGTACGTCAGCCTGGCCGGCACCGTGAACAACTGCGCCGGCGGAATCACCCCGTGGGGCACGTGGCTGACGTGCGAGGAAACCGAGGCACGCGCCGGCTCCAAGGGATTCACGCTCGACCACGGTTACGTCTTCGAGGTCGACCCCGCGAGCCAGGCAGCCAACCGCGGCAGGAGCCCGGTGCCGCTGAAGTTCCTCGGCCGGTACGCGCACGAGGCCGTCGCCGTGGACCCGGCATCGAGCGCGATCTACCTCACCGAGGACGCCGACGAGCCCAACGGCCTGTTCTTCCGGTGGACGCCGCCGCAGGGTTTCCGCGGCGGGCCGGGCGCCCTGCGTGAACTCGCCGTGTCGCCGGGCGGCGACACGGCGGGCAGCCTGCAGGCGATGAAGTGCCTCGACGGCGGCACGCACGTGCCCGACCTGTCGCAGGCCACCGAGCCGGGCGTGCGCTACGCGGTGGAGTGGGTCGACGTCCCCGACCGCGACGCCGCCACCACGCCGGTGCGCGCACAGTTCGCCGCCGACGAGGTCACCCGCAGCCGCAAGCTCGAGGGCCAGTGGTGGGGCGACGGCGGCGCCTACTTCGTCGCCAGCTACGCCCGCACCGGCGACGGCAGCGTCGCCGAGCACGACGGCCAGGTGTGGTTCTACGATCCGGCCTCACAGACGGTCACGCTGAAGACGCTGTTCGGGGTCAACCCCGACCCGTCCGTCGACACCGGCAACTACGACGGTCCCGACAACATCACCGTCTCGCCGTACGGCGGCGTGATCCTCGCCGAGGACGGCGACGGCATCAGCCACCTCATCGGCGTCACCGCCGAGGGACAGCCGTTCGCCATCGCCCGCAACGAACTCAACGACAGCGAGTTCTGCGGACCGGCGTTCAGTGCCGACGGCAAGACCCTGTTCGTCAACATCCAGTCGCCCGGGCTGGTCCTTGCCATTACCGGGCCGTGGCGTCGTCCGATCAACTGATCGCACGGCCCGCGCGGCGCCGCGGGCCGTGCGTGTCAGGCGGACCAGGACCGCCAGCGCAGATCGGCGATCCGGAGCACCGGCCCGGCCGGGCGGGCGGCCCGGTACTGCGCGTACTTGACGGCGAGCGCATCGAGACCGGCCGTGCCGACCGCGGAGCGCGGGTCGTGGACGGTGGCGGTGCCGTCGAGGCGGACCCACCACAGGTGCGTCCAGTCCTCCTCGTAGTGGTCGACGAGCACGGTGACGTGCGGGTTGCCCTCGATGTTGCGCAGGCGCCGCAGCCGGCGCGTCGTCTTCGGTTTGTCGTCGACGCAGGTGTAGAGGACGTCGCCGGCGAGCGCGAACACGATCGGGACGAGGTGCGGGCGCCCGTCGGGCCCGGCGGTGGCGAGCCGTGCGACGCGGGCGGCGGTGACGAGAGCGCGTGCGTCCACACCCCCCCACGGTAGGCGCCCGCCGGTCGTCACCTTCTCGGTCCGGGGATCCGCCTGTCGGGGCCGAACCGCGAGCCCGCGAGGCCCGGCGGCGCCGGCCGCCAGTTGTACTGGTTCTGCGGCGGCGGGGATTCCAGGTCGGCCCAGGCTTCCCGCGCCCAGGACTCGGCCTCCGGTCCCGGGCCGAAATCGATGCCCAGCGACGGGTCGTGGGTGCAGATCACCCAACGGTGACCGTCGGGAGTCTCGTGGATGCGGTAGTGCCGTGCCGTCGTGGGGTCGGGGAGAGGTGCCATGGGGACCGGGTTCCCCGCGGCGCGGCGAATCATGTCGGGCGCATTCCTCAGGTGCTGCCGAGGCGCTGCGGCCGGGCCGTGTCCGCTTCCGCCCGAAGCACATCGAGGACGACGTCGCCGTCGACGGTCTCCTCCTCGACGAGGATCGCGGCCAGCCGGTCCAGCGCCGTCCGATGCTGCGTCAGGAGCGCGACCGCCCGTTCCTCGGCGGCCCGCAGCAGCCGGGCGACCTCGCGGTCCACGAGCTGCTGGGTGTGTTCCGAGTAGGGCCGCACGAGGCTCCGGTCGCTGGTGTCGGCATGGAGGTAGTTGGGATCGCCGGAGCCGTACCCCACCGGGCCGAACGCTTCGGACAGCCCGAATTCCCGCACCATGCGCACGGCGATCCGGGTCGCGCCGCTCAGATCGTCGGCGGCGCCGGTCG
>NZ_PCZU01000271.1:56244-59242 GCF_002887785.1 Rhodococcus sp. ENV425 | reverse complement strand
CTCCCCGAACACGACGATCTCCGCGGCCCGCCCACCCACCCGCACGGTGAGCAGATCGTTGAGATATCCCTCGCTGTAGAGGTGGCGTTCGACCTCGGGGAGCTGCTGGGTCGATCCCAGCGCCATGCCCGCGGGCAGGATCGTCACCTTCGCCACCGGGTCGGCGTGCGGGCACAGGGCCGCGAGCAGCGCGTGACCCGATTCGTGCACCGCCACCGAGGTCCGTTCCTCGGGGAGCAGGGCGTTGGCGCTCTCGCGGCGGCCGAGCAGCAGGCGGTCGCGCGCGGACGACAAGTCGTCGGCGCAGATGACGGTGCGGTCGTCGCGGACGGCGTTGATCGCGGCCTCGTTGACCAGGTTCGCCAGATCCGCACCCGAGAACCCCGGGGTGGCCCGCGCGAGCACACTCAGATCGACGTCGGGCCCGAGGTGTTTGCCCTGTAGGTGCACCGAGAGGATCGCGGCCCGTTCCGACTGGGTGGGCAGGGGGATGACCACCGTGCGGTCGAACCGGCCCGGCCGCAGCAGTGCCGGATCGAGCGCCTCCGGGCGGTTCGTCGCTGCCAGCACCACGATGCCGACGCTCTGATCGAAGCCGTCCATCTCGGCCAGCAACTGGTTGAGCGTCTGCTCCCGCTCGTCGTTTCCGGCGTAGGTCCCGACGCCGCGTTTGCTGCCGATGGCGTCGATCTCGTCGATGAAGATGATCGACGGGGGGCTCTTGCGGGCCTGCTCGAACAGGTCCCGCACGCGGGAGGCGCCGACGCCGACGAACATCTCCACGAACTCCGAGCCCGTGACGGACAGGAAGCGCACCTCTGCTTCACCCGCCACCGCGCGGGCCAGCAGCGTCTTGCCGGTGCCCGGCGGGCCGATCATCAGCACGCCGCGGGGACCCTTCGCGCCGGCGGCCGCGTACTTCTCCGGATCCCGCAGGAAGTCGACGACCTCGCTGATCTCCTGCTTGACGCCGTCGTATCCGGCGACGTCGGCGAAGCGGGTGGTCGGCCGGTTCGCCTCGATCACCCGGGCCTTCGAGCGGCCGAACGTTCCGATGCCCCCGATACCGCCGGCGCCGCCGCTGAATGCGCGCTGCGCCCGGCGGCCGAGCCACAGCAGCAGTCCCGCGAACACCACGAAGGGCAGCATGCTGAACAGAATCGCCCCCCACGGGCTGTCGTCGGTCTGTTCCGCGCTGACCCGGACCTGCTTCGCCTGCAGCTTGTTGTCGAGCCCGGCGAGGTCCAGCGCGGTGGGTAGCTGGGTGACGAATTCGGTTCCATCGGAAAGTGTTCCGTAGACCGATCCCTTGTCGTCGATCGTCACCTCTTCCACGGTGCCCGCATCGACCCGGTCCACGAAGTCGCTGTAGGTCAGGGTGCTCGAGGTCGGGGTCTGCAGGGCCAGGGCGACCACCAGGCCGCCGAGCAGGACGGCGACCGCGACCAGCTGCCACCACAGGCCCGAGGACGGCGCCGGCGGGGGCGGCGGGTCCGGGGGAGGCCCCGATCGCGCCGACCGTGAGTGGTGAACGGAGAAGAACCTGGTCCGTGTGATCATTCGGCGCTCTCCTGACCTGTCCGTGTCGGATCCACGGTATCCGGACGCACGGAGGTCCTCACCCGTGTCAGCAGGATCGACGAGAGACTGTCGAGTGTGGCGGCGAACCTCGACGTCGGTATCGCAGGGTTCGCCGCCACGGTCCGGGGCTCAGGCCCGGACGGGGACCGGTCGGGGCGGCGGTGCCTCGGCAAGTTCACGGACGAGGTCCTCGGCGGCGGGCCAGTGGCCGTAGCCGGCGGCGGGGTTGAGGTGCCCGACCGGTCCGGCGTCGACGAGTCTGCTGCCCCAGTGCCGCGCGAGAGCGGCGGCCCGGTCGAACCCACAGAGCGGGTCGTTGCTGCTGGCGGCGACGATGCTGGGAAACCGCAGCGGTGTGCGCGGGGTGGGATACCAGCCGTTGTCGCGTAGCTGCTCGGGGGTGGGGTAGCCGGCGGGCAGCGCGACGGTGAGGTCGGGTGGGGTGGCCAACAACGCGC
Organism: Rhodococcus sp. ENV425; assembly: GCF_002887785.1. Classification (NCBI taxonomy): domain Bacteria; kingdom Bacillati; phylum Actinomycetota; class Actinomycetes; order Mycobacteriales; family Nocardiaceae; genus Rhodococcus; species Rhodococcus sp. ENV425. Next base: position 57,203 of record NZ_PCZU01000271.1, on the reverse strand, counting down.
CCACGACGGGGTGGTCGTGGCGCTGGGCCCACGCCACGGTGATCATCACACCGGCGCTGTGCGCGACCAGCAGCACCGGGCCGGTCGTGCCGGCGACGACCTCGTCGAGGGCGGCGACGCGGGCGGCGAGACCGAACTTGTCGCGCTGCAGCGGCTCGACCGTGGTCACCTTCGGCAGCCGCGCGGCGAGCAGGGTCTGCCAGTGCTCGGCGACGTGGCCGCGCAGGCCCGGCACGATCACCACGGTCGTGGTATCGAGGGTGCTCACTTGTCGGCTCCGGTCTGCTGCGCGGGGGTGGCGGACAGGGTGGCGAGCTTGCGGACGCCGGCGGGGTAGACGCGCTTGCCGGCCAGCAGCACCGCGACCGCGCCCAGGTAGACGAGCGGCGCAAGTTGCAGAGCATTGGCGAGGCTGATCCTGTCCGCGAGGACACCGACGACGAACGGGCCCGCGGCCAGCCCGAGCAGGCTGTTGGCCAGGGTGGTGGTGCCGAACGCCGACGCCCGCACGGTGGGGTGGGTCAGGTTGGCGACCATCGCGGTGACCGCGCCGGTGGAGCCGGCGGAGAAGAACGCGCCCAGTCCGAGCAGCACCAGCTGGGCGGTGCCGACCGGCAGCCGGAACCCGACGATCAGCAGTACCCCGGCGGCGAGGCTGATCGCGATCGCGACTGTCCATTTGCGGGCCGGGTCGATGCGGGCGGCCCGGTCGGCGACGATGCCGCACACGATCATGCCGGCGCCGATGAGCAGCACGAAGACCGCGGCCATCGCGGCGGCCTTGTCCGCGGCCAGCCCGTAGGAGCGGCCGAAGAAGCTGGGCAGCCACGCCATCAGCGCGGCGGCGGTGAACATCTGCAGCCCGCCGCCGATGTAGGCGCACAGCACCGCGGGGTTGGTGAACAGGCTCGAGATCGGGGCACGTGCAACCGGGCCCGGCGCCTCGGTGTGGGTGGTGT
>NZ_PCZU01000271.1:54271-56201 GCF_002887785.1 Rhodococcus sp. ENV425 | reverse complement strand
CCAGGGCCCAGAACAGCGCGACCAGGATCAGCCCGAAGATCGCCATCGACGCGAAGGACCAGCGCCAGGACAGCTGCACGGCGATGACCCCGCCGAATGCGACGCCGATCACCGACCCGAACGAGCCGCCGGCCATGAACGCACCCGAGAGCGAGGCCCGCAGCCGCGGCGCGAACACGCTGAGCACGACCGCGATACCGACGCTGCCGTAGGCGGCCTCACCGACCCCGACCAGGAACCGGGCGCCGAGCATCTGCTCGTAGGAGCCCGCCACCGCGCACAGCAGGGTCGCCACGCTCCACAACGCGGCCATCACGACGAGGCTGCGCACCCGGCCCCACCGGTCGGCGAGCATCGACAGCGGCAGGGTGAGCAACCCGACCATCAACGCGACCACGCTGTTCAGCGATGCGAGGTGCGAATCCGACAGCGACCATTCGGCTTTCAGGAACGGGAACACCGCACTGAGGACCTGCCGGGACATGTAGTCCGACAGCAGCAGCCCGAAGGTGAGTGCGAACACGAGCCACGGGTAGAACCGGGATCGCCCGCTGCGGCGAGACGGCGCCGACACGGTCGCGGTCCGCTCCGGCGCGGTGGGGGTGAGAGAGGACATGATCTTCCTAAACCTCGGGTGGGGTGGGGAGGAGCGCGATGGCTGGGGGTGAAGTTTGTGGTGCTGACGGCCGGTGGGAGAAAGGGTTTCGCGTGCCCGGGGGCGCGGCACGGGGCGTGGTGTCACGCCCCGCGGGTCACGCGGATGCTGCGTCAGGCGTGCTGGGTGAAGCCGCGCTGGCCGGGGCGGCGGTTGGGCGCGAAGCCGATCTTGGCGAGGGTCTCCTCGGCGCTGGTGTAGTGCTCGTCGAGCTTGTAGATCTCGCGGGCCTCCTTGCCGGTGGCGACCTCGCGACCGAGTTCGTTCGCGATGCGGACGAGCTGTTCGACCTGCGCCACGGAGGTCATCTTCTCGCCCTTGCGGCCCCACAGGGTGTCCTCGGTGCCGCAGCGGGCGTGCAGGCCCATCGCGATGGCCATGGTGTTGACCGGCAGTACGCTGCGCATCAGGGTTTCCAGGGTGAGCACCGCCCCGTCGGGTGTGCGGCGGATGAACTCCATCATGTTGTACGGGTTGGGGCCGTCGAAGCCGCCGCCGATGCCGACCCAGGTCACCATCAGCGGGCCGGTGTAGACGCCGCGACGGATCAACCGCTCCACGGTCTCGAGCTGGGCGATGTTGGCGAGCTGGAAGTGCGGCTGGATACCGTTGGCCTGCAGCCGGCGCAGGTGCTCCTCGACCCAGCCCGGCCCGGCCGGGACGGTCATCTCGCGGTAGGCGTCGTAGACCTCGGGGCGCTCGAAGGAGGTGCCGGCGATGTCGTCGGCGGTCATCAGCTCGACGATGTTCATCTGATTGGTGTTGATCGCGATGGTGACCTGGTCGGGCTTGGGGTCGAGTTCGGCGAGCATGTGGCGGGTGTCGTCGGAGAGCCACTTCGCGTCCGCGCCCTCGCCTTCGGGTGCGAACGAGATCGAGCCGCCGACCTGCAGGATCATCTCGGGTACCGCCTCGCGCAGCCGTGCCAGCAGCTCGTTGAACTTCGAGAGCCGCTTGGAGCCCTTGCCGTCGAGTTCCCGCACGTGGATGTGCAGCACGGTCGCGCCGGCCTCGTAGCAGTCCACCGCCTTCTGCACGTGCTCGTCCATGGTCAGTGGCAGGTCCTCGGCGAAGTCGTCGATGTCCCACTCCGGGCCGTAGGGGGCGACGGTGATGACCAGCTTCTCCTGGTTCTCCGGGAACAGGGCGTCGTCGTGGAAGTGCATGGTGGTGCTCCGATCAGAGTTGTGGTGGGGTTGGTGAGGGTGAACGGGACGGGGGAGGGGTCAGAAGGTGGCGTCGCCGACGATGCCGGCGCGTTCCATCTTGCGTACT
>NZ_PCZU01000271.1:1988-54261 GCF_002887785.1 Rhodococcus sp. ENV425 | reverse complement strand
GGGCCAATAGTCCTGCACCGCATAGTGTTGCGTGGATCGGTTGTCCCAGATGGCGACGCTGTTGGGGGTCCAGCGCCACCGCACCTGGTATTCCGGGATCGCGGCCTGGCTGATCAGGTAGCGCAGCAGATCCCCGGCGCCGGGGGCGTAGTCGATGCCGAAGCGGACGTTGTCGGGGGTGTGGTAGTTGACGAAATGGGTGGCGAAGGCGTTGACGAACAGGATCTTCTCCCCGGTTTCCGGATGGGTGCGCACCACCGGGTGCTCGGCGTCGGGGAACCGCTCGTGCAGCGCGTGCCGGGCCTCGAGGGGCATGTTCGCACCGAAGCTGGCCTCGATGCTGTGGCGGGCGCGCAGCCCGTCGATCCGGTCCTTCACCGATTGCGGCAGCCGCGTGTAGGCCAGCGCCATGTTCACCCAGACGGTGTCGCCGCCGACCGGTGGGATCTCCACGGCGCGCAGCACCGAACCCATCGGAGGGTTCTGCCGCCACGTGGCGTCGCAGTGGTAGGCGTTCTCGTAGTGCTCCGGCGCGCTGTCGAGGTCCTTGTAGATCCGCACCAGCCCGGGATGGTCGGGGTCGCTGCCGGCCACCGGGTGATCCTCGAGCGGGCCGAACCGTTCCGCCAGCGCGACGTGCTCGGCGCGGGTGAAGTCCTGCCCGCGCAGGAACAGCACCTTGTGACGCAGCAGCAGCGCACGCAGCTCGGCGAACAGGGCGTCGTCGCGCGACACCTCGCCCAGGTCCACGTCGAACAGCTCCGCACCGATCGTGGCGGTCAACGGCTCGACCCGGAACGGGGTCACCGTCCGTGTCCGCCGGGGCATCTCGATCGTGACAGACATTGCGTTGTCTCCTAGAAGAATTGGGGTTCGGTGACGGCGTCGGGTATTCGCCGGGTTCAGAGGGTGAACACCGAGGTGCCGATGCTGGCGCCGGCCTCGAGATCGCGGTGTGCGGTCACCGCGTCGGCCAGCTCGTAGCGCTGGTTGATGTCGATGCGGATCCGGCCGGCGGCGACGTGGCCGAACACCTCGCCGGCCAGTTCGGCCCGCTCGGCCGGGTCGGCGATGTAGTCCGCCAGCGCGGGACGGGTCACGAACAGCGAGCCCTTCACCGCCAGCGACATCGCGTCGATCGGCGGGATCGGTCCGGACGCGGTGCCGAAGCACACCAGCAGGCCGCGGCGGGCCAGCGAGTCGAGCGAGGTCGCGAAGGTGGAGGCGCCGATGCTGTCGAACACCACCGGCACTCCGACCCCGTCGGTGATCTCGCGGACCCGGGCGGGGACGTTCTCGCGGGTGTAGACGATCACGTGTGCACAGCCGTTGGCGCGGGCGATCTCGGCCTTCGCGTCGCTGGACACGGTGCCGATCACGTTGATGCCCAGCAGATTCGCCCATTGAGTGACGATGGAGCCGACCCCGCCTGCGGCGGCGTGCAGCAGCACCGTGTCCCCGGCGTCCAGCGCGACGATGCGCCGCAGTAGATACGCACTGGTGAGCCCGCGCATGGTCATCGACGCCGCGGTCTCGAACGCGATCCCGCCCGGGAGCGTGATCAGGTGCTCGGCCGGCATCACCCGCTCGGTGCTGTAGGCGCCCAGCGGGCTGCCGGTGTAGGTGACGCGGTCACCCTCCCGCACGTGCGACACGCCGGTGCCGACGGCCTCGACCACACCCGCCGCCTCGACGCCCATGCCGGCGGGCAACGCGGCCGGGTAGAGCCCGGTCCGGAAGTAGGTGTCGGCGAAGTTGAGGCCGACCGCACCGTGGCGGATCCGGACCTCGCCCGGGCCGGGTTCCCCGACCTCGGCGTTCTCCCACCGCAGGACCTCCGGTCCACCGGTCTCGTAGAAACGAACGGCCTTCGCCACGGTATTCTCCTTCTCGGTCCCGGGTGCTCGCGTCGTGACGACTCGGAGATCCGAAACGTTGTGCTGTGGAACAGCTTTTGGATTCGCTCGGGTGCGCCGGTTCGGCTTGTGAGGGCGGTCACCGGGTGGCCCGTGCTGTGATGAACCCAACTCTAGTCGGACCATCCCATGGATACTTATCCTGGCGGGACTCCAAATATTCGCTTCGGGACGCTGCGGCGATCCAGCGGCCTCGCCGGCCCGGGACGTGCATCCCGCCGGGTTCGAGCCGGCTGCATCCCGGATGCGAGGGGCGTGATGGTGTGGGACGGTGTCGGTCGATCGAGCCGACCGGGGCGGCGTCGGTGTGCGACAACGGTGCTCATCGGATTCGCGTGGACTGCAGGCGGTGTGGTCTGTGCGCCATCAACCCTGTCCCGATACGAATAGTCTGCTGACCCGATGAGATAAGTACGGTGGGTGCGGTTCGGCTACCGTGGAGTGGCAAGCCGAAGACCCACATGGGTTCTCGATCGAGTCCCGCACTCCGCGGGCCACGTCCCCAGCACCGGGATCGTCGATGCAGCCGGCCGAGGCGGCCACCTGCCCGACGTGCTCGAAAACACCCGTCGCCACCCCTCAGGAAGATCGATGACCAGGACCATCTATACCGCCGACCACCTCGCCTTTCGTGACACGGTGCGTGACTTCACGCAGCGCCACCTGATTCCGGAGCACGAGCGGATCATCGAGCAGCGGTTCATCGACCGCGAGATCTGGATCGAGGCGGGCAAGCTCGGCCTGCTCGGTCTGGAGGTACCCGAACAGTACGGTGGCAGCGCGGCGGGAGACTACCGGTTCAATGCTGTTGTGGGGGAGGAACTCTCGCGGGTGAGTGCCGCGATCGCGTCGAGTTTCGGCATCCACTACGACATCGTGGCGCCGTATCTGGTGGAGCTGACCACCGAGGAGCAGAAGCAGCGGTGGCTGCCGGGGTTCTGCACCGGTGAACTGGTCGCCGCGATCGCGATGACCGAACCGGCCGCGGGCTCGGACCTGGCCGGATTGAAGACCACCGCCCGACGCGACGGGGAGGACTGGATCCTCAACGGGTCCAAGACGTTCATCACCAACGGTTACCACGCCGACCTGGTGATCGTGGCGGCGAAGACCAGTCCGGAGAAGAAGGCCAAGGGCATCACCCTGTTCGCGGTCGAGACCGGCACGGCGGGCTTCGAACGGGGCCGCAAGCTGGACAAGGTCGGCCAACCCGAGTCCGACACCGCCGAGTTGTTCTTCACCGACGTCCGGGTCCCGGCGGCGAACGTGATCGGCGAGGTCGACGGCGGGTTCGCGCACATGATGCGAATGCTGCCGCAGGAACGGATCTGCGCGGCGGTGTCGAATCTCGCGCACGCCGAGGCGATCCTGGCCGAGACCCTCGACTATGCCCGGGCGCGCAAGGCGTTCGGCCAGGCGATCGGCTCGTTCCAGTACAACAAGTTCCTCTTCGCCGAACTGGTCACCACGCTCGAGGTGGCGCAGGCGTTCGTCGATCGGTGCGTGCAGGCACACACCGAGGGGCGGCTCACCGCGGTGGACGCCGCGAAGGCCAAGTGGTGGAGCTCGCAGGTGCAGAACCAGATCCTCGACAGTTGCGTCCAGCTGCACGGCGGCTACGGGTTCATGAACGAATACCGGGTCGCGCGGGCGTGGAAGGACGCACGGGTGACCAAGATCTGGGCCGGGTCCAACGAGATCATGAAGGAGATCATCGGACGGGACCTCGGACTGTGAGCATCACCGCGCCGGCCACCCACGCGAGCGAACCCACCGAGTGGCTCGCCCGGCTGACGCGCACCCGGTCCGACGCCGCCGCCCGCATCGCGTGGCTGACCGGGGTGCTCGGCTCCATTCGCTGGGCTCCGGCGCTGTGCGTGCCCCTTCGGCCCCACGCCGGTTCGGAGACGACCACCGACCACGACCCCTTTCTCGAACCACACCGGAGAACCACAGCATGACCAATCTCAGTACCAATCTCGTTGTGTCAGCGCGCAACTACCCCGGCAAGACCGCGTTGCGGTGCGGCGAGGACACGCTCGCGTTCGCCGAGTTCGACGCGGCCGCGGCGCGGGTGGCAACCCTGCTCGAGCGGGCCGGGATCGCACCCGGTGACCGGGTCGCGGTGATGCTGCCCAACACCGCGGCGTTCGCGATCGTGTTCTACGGCATCCTGCGGCGCGGCGCGATCGCGGTGCCGATGAACCCCCTGCTGAAGGCCCGCGAGATCGAGTTCTTCCTGACCAACACCGCCGCGTCGGCGCTGTTCGCGACCCCGGTGTTCGCCGAGCAGGCCCGCGCCGCGTCCGACGCGGCCGACGCCCGGTTGTGGCTGGTCGACGACGACGACCTCGCCCGGCTGACCGCCGACCTGCCGGCGCAGGCCGCGCCGGTGGCGCGGGCGGGTGAGGACACCGCGGTGATCCTGCACACCTCGGGCACCACCGGCAAGCCCAAGGGCGCCGAACTCACCCACGCCGGACTGGCCGGCAACGCAGAGGTGACCGCCCGCACCCTGATCCAGATCGGACCCGACGACGTCGTGATGGGCGCACTGCCGCTGTTCCACGTCTTCGGGCTCACCTGTGGGCTCAACGCCTCGGTCCTCGTGGGTGCCACGCTGACACTGGTGCCGCGGTTCGACCCACGAGTCGCGCTCGAGGTGATCGCCCGCGACCGGGTCACCGTGTTCGAGGGCGTGCCGACCATGTACGCCGCGATGCTCGGTGTCGCCGGGGAACTCGACGCGGCGGCGACGGCGAGCCTGCGAGTGTGCGTCTCGGGCGGCGCGTCGCTGCCGGTGGCAGTGCTCACCGACTTCGAGCGGACCTTCGACGCGGTGATCCTGGAAGGCTACGGGCTGTCGGAAACCTCCCCGGTCGCCTCGTTCAACCACCCGGACCGCGTCCGTAAGACCGGCTCGATCGGCACCCCGATCGAGGGCGTGCGGATGCGTGTCGTGGACGGCACCGGTGCCGAGGTTCCGGCCGACCAGCCCTGCGAGATCCAGATCGCGGGACCGAACGTGATGAAGGGCTACTGGAACCTGCCCGAGTCGACCGCGGCCGCGATCGACGCGGCCGGCTGGTTCGCCACCGGCGACATCGGCCGCATCGACACCGACGGCTACTTCTACATCGTGGACCGCAAGAAGGACCTGATCATCCGCGGCGGGTTCAACGTCTACCCCCGCGAGGTCGAGGAGGTCGTCTACGAGCACCCTGCCGTGGCGGAGGCCGCGGTGGTCGGCATCCCGCACGCCAGCCTCGGCGAGGAGATCGGCGCCGCGGTCACGCTCAAGCCCGGCGCGAGCGCCGATCCCGCCGAGATCGTCGCATTCGTCAAACAGCGGGTCGCCGCCTACAAGTATCCGCGCCACATCTGGATCCTCGACACCCTGCCGCAGGGGCCGACCGGCAAGATCCTGCGCCGCGACATCACCATCCCGACCTTCGAAAGCAGCAACCGACCATGACCACCACCACCACCAAGCCGGCACACCGCCCCGACGAGCTCGCCGCGCCGCTGGACCTGCTGCTGGCCGGCTCGGCCCGCGGCGTGGCCGGCCGGATGCTGCCCAACCGATCCTGGGCCCGGCTCGCGGGCGGGCTGGCCACCCGCCCGGGCACGCTCGCGCACCGCGGCGGAAACCTGGCCAAGGAACTCGCTGCGGTCGCCGCCGGCCGCGCCGACCGCGCACCCGGCAAGGGCGACAAACGATTCGCCGACCCGGCGTGGCAGAACAACCCCTGGTTGCACCGCAGCATGCAGGCCTACCTCGCCACCGCCGACACCGCCTATGCCCTGCTCGCGGACGCGGGCTTGGACTGGCGCGACACCGAACGGATGCGGTTCGTGCTCGACAACCTCGTCGAGGGCCTCGCGCCGAGCAACAATCCGCTGCTCAACCCGCTCGGGTGGAAGGCGCTCATCGACACCGGCGGCCTGTCCGTGCTGCGCGGGGCGCGCGCGTTCGCCCGCGACATGGCCACCAAGCCGCGGGTGCCGGCGATGATCGAAGACGGCGCCTACACCCTCGGCGAGACCGTCGCGGTCACACCCGGGGCAGTGGTGTTGCGCACCCCGGTGTTCGAGCTGATCCAGTACGCTCCGCAATCCGCGACCGTGCGCGAGGTGCCGCTGCTGATGGTGCCGCCGGTGATCAACAAGTACTACATCACCGACATCGCCCCCGGTCGCAGCATGATCGAGTACTTCGTCGCCCAGGGCCAGCAGGTGTTCGCCATCTCCTGGCGAAACCCCCACGCCGAGCATCGGGACTGGGACCTCGACACCTACGGCGGCGCGATCCTCGAGGCGATGGACGCCGTCCAGGGGATCACCGGCACCGACCGCACGCATCTGCAGGGCAGCTGCTCGGGCGGGATCCTGGCCGCGACGACCGCCGCGTACCTGGCTGCCACCGGCCACGGCGACCGGGTTGCCGGGCTCACCCTGGCGGTGACCGTGCTCGACCAGGCCCAGGCCGGGTTCGCCGCCGCCGCCCTCGACGCACGCACCGCCGAGACCGCGATCGAACGCTCGCAGTCCAGGGGCTTCCTGGACGGGGACGAGCTGGCCGAGGTGTTCGCCTGGCTGCGCCCGACCGACCTGGTGTGGCGCTACTGGGTCAACAACTACCTGCAGGGACGCCCGCCCGCGCCGTTCGACGTGCTGCATTGGAACGCCGACACCACTCGCATGACCGCCGGCCTGCACCGCGACCTGGTCCGTATCGGCGCTACCAACGCGCTGGCCACCCCCGGCACGATCGACCTGTTGGGCACCCCGATCGACCTCGGAGCGGTCACCGCCGACGCGTACGTGATCGGCGGCATCGCCGACCCCATCTCGCCATGGCAGTCCTGCCACCGCAGCGCCGCCCTGCTCGGCGGCGCCGACACCCGGTTCGTGCTCTCCACCAGCGGGCACGTCGCCGCGCTGGTCAACCCACCCGGAAACCCCAAGGCGTCCTTCCGGGTCGGGCCCGTCGACGCGGACACCCCGGAGCAATGGTTCGACCGCGCGACGGTCACCCGCGACTCCTGGTGGCCGGACTACACCACCTGGCTCGCCGCGCGCAGCGGCGCCACCGTCGCCGCACCCACCACGCTCGGCGGCGCCGGCCACTCCCCGCTCGACCCCGCTCCCGGCACCTACGTACACCACATCTGACCCACCACGACCTCAGGAAGCGACATCATGACCACCACACTCGACAACCCGAAAGCACTGCTCGACCTGGTCGGGCACGAACTCGGCCGCACCGACTGGCGCGAGATCACCCAGGAGCAGGTGAACCGGTTCGCCGACGCCACCGGCGACCACCAGTGGATCCACACCGACCCCGACCGGGCGGTGGCCGGACCGTTCGGCACCACCATCGCGCACGGCTACCTCACCCTGTCGCTGACGCCGATCGTGCTCGCCGAGGTACTCGCCATCAACCACCTCGGGATGGCAGTGAACTACGGGGTGAACAAGGTCCGATTCCCCGCGCCGGTCCCGGTCGGAGCCGAACTGCGCGCCACCGTCACCCTCACCGCCGCAGTGGAGAAACCCGCCGGCATCGAGGCCGTGTTCACCCTCACCTACGAGATCCGGGGCGGGACGCGGCCGGTGTGCGTCGCCGAGGTCGTCGTCGTCTACCGATGACCGGAGACGCTCGCACCACGCAGCGCACCCTCACCGTGGGCCGGCAACGCATCCGGGTCCACATCCGGCGCGGGTCGGGGGTGCCGCTGGTGCTGTGCAACGGGATCGGCGCCGGGCTCGAGGTGCTCGACCCGTTCGTCGCCGCCCTCGACCCGGCCACCACGATCGTCCGGTTCGACGTCCCCGGCGTCGGCGGGTCGCGGACCTCGTTCGCGCCCTACGGGTTCGGCTACCTGGCGCGGCTGCTGGGACGGGTCCTCGACCGGCTCGGTATCGGCGTGGTGGACGTACTCGGCCTGTCCTGGGGCGGCGCGCTGGCCCAGCAGTTCGCCTTCCAGAACCCGCGCCGGTGCCGGCGACTCGTGCTCGTCGCCACCGCCACCGGGGCGCTCATGGTGCCCGGACATCCCCGGGTGCTCGCCAAGATGCTCACCGGTCGCCGGTTCACCGACCCCGATCACACCGCAGCGATCGCCGGCCAGATCTACGGCGGCACCGCGAGAAACCAGGGCAGCGACATCGCCGCCCTCTTCGACACCCAGTCCCACGCCGGATCGACGATCGGTTACCTGCACCAGCTGCTCGCCGGCGCCGTGTGGACCAGCCTGCCGATGCTTCCCCTCATCCGCCAACCCACCCTGATCGTCGCCGGCACCGACGACCCCATCGTTCCGATCGTCAACGCCCACATCCTGCACCGACTGCTACCCCACGCCACCCTGTACCTGCGCAACGGCGGACATATCGAACCGATCACCAACGCCGGCAGACTCGCCCCGGTGATCGACGCCTTCCTCCACGAACCCGAACAACGATGATGACGATCACCCACGACCGCCGACGCACGCACTCGCGGCCGCCGCCCGCGCGGGGGACCGTCCCCGCGCTGCCGAACAGCCGTCGGTGCGACACGGTGCACGTGATCATCGGTGTCCCCGGCGGCGATTTCGATCGGCGCCATCCGGGGCGTGTCTCACCGCCGGATCGAGCGTATCTTGAGGTGACATAGGTGTTCTCTCCGGGGCGAGAGGTGGGGCCGGACATGAAGCCGTTGGCCCGCTACGCCGCGATCACAGGGTACGCCGACCTGTGCGCGTCGCTGGGCACGGATCCGACGCCACTGCTGCGCAGCGTCGGGCTCGATCCCGCCGGGTTGGGGCTGCCGGACCGGTGGATCCCCGCCGTCGCGATCGCTCGCCTGCTGGAACGCTCGGCCGCCGCGACCCGCTGCCCCGACTTCGCGCTGCGGCTCGTCGAGCGTCGGCGCTTTGCCAGCCTCGGCCCGGTGAGCCTGGTCATCCGGGAGGAACCCGACGTCCGCAGTGCGCTGAAGTTCCTGATGCGCTATCAGCACATGTACAACGAGGCTTTGCGGCTGCGGTTGGTCGAGGCAGAGGACGTGGCGACGATCCGGGTGGGGCTCGAGCTGGGCGAACCCGCCGACACCCGGCAGGCCACGGAACTGGCGATGGGGGTACTGCACGGGCTGTTACGCGATTTCCGCGGCGGCCGCTGGCAGCCCCTGGCGGTCTGCTTCACCCATTTCGCCCCCGAGGACACCAGCGCCCACCTCGAGGCGTTCGGCCCGATGGTCAAGTTCGACCAGGAGTTCTCCGGAATTGTCCTCTACACAAGCGATCTCGACGCTCCCAACGCCATGTCGGGTCCCTCGATCGGACCGTATGCGCGCCAATTCCTCGACACCATCGACACCCGGCCCGAGGCGACGCCCGTCACCCGGGTCCGCGAGCTGATCGAACTGCTGCTGCCCACCGGGCGATGCTCGGTCGAGCAGGTCGCCCGCAGCCTCGGGGTCGACCGGCGCACCGTACACCGCCATCTCGCCGAGGCAGGGCAGAACTACACCGCGGTGCTCACCGCCACCCGCGTGGACCTGGCCGAACACCTCGTCGCCGGCCGCCGCTACTCGCTCACCGAGGTCGCCGATCTGCTCGGCTTCTCCTCGGCAAGCAACTTCTCCCGCTGGTTCAGCAACGAATTCGACTGCAGCCCAAGGCAATGGCGCGCCCAACACCGGACGGACACCGCCGTGCAGGCCGGGAACGCGCTGGTATGACACCGGCATCCGCGCGAACGCGGCGTCCCATATCGAATACACCGTGTCCCGATAGGGACAGTATGCCCTGCCGAATCCGGATACCGTGAGGTGCGTCGCAATTCAGGCCCTGCGGGGAGGTCCCCAGCCGGGTCGGTGACCGTGGCCCGTTCGATCGCGGCGACGTTGATCCCGGCGAGCCGGTCACCGCGAAGTGTCCGTAATGCACCGACGTGGAACAGATCTCGGTCACCCACCGAGCCTGACGGACCCGACCCCACGTCGAATACCTCGACCGGGCCGGGATGCCCGGGCCGACATGACGAAGAAGGAGAGTGTGCAGCGTGCTGGATGCTACCGCGGCCGCGGAGTCCGACCGCAGGGATCCCGACCACGACACGTCGGGCGGAGCGGATACGCGGCCGGCCGCGGGCGTGGGGACCGGCCAGGCCGAGTCGGGCGGCCGAGGCGGAGACGGGCGCAGCGGCGGCCGCGGCACCCGGCTCAACGGGAAGGTCGCGCTCGAACGGGCGCGTGCATCGCTGCCCGGATTGGTGTTGTCTGCCGCCGCGGCGGCGGTGGCAGTTGTCGCGGCGCGCCTGTTGGGTGGGATCAGCCCTCTGCTGATCGCGATCCTGCTCGGCGCGGTGGTCGCGAATCTGGGAACGCTGCCGACGGTCTTCGAGCCGGGTGTGACCGTCGCCTCGCGGCGGCTGCTCCGTATCGGAGTCGCGCTGCTCGGTCTGCAACTGCTGCTGCCGAACGTGCTGGCACTGGGGTGGGGGACGCTCGCGGTGGTCGCTGCGGTGGTCGGCCTGGGCATCGCCGGGTCGATGGCGCTCGGGAAGTTGCTCGGGATCGGCTGGACGCAACGGCTGCTGATCGCGTGCAGTTTCTCAATCTGCGGTGCCGCGGCCGCGGCCGCGGTCGACGGCGTGGTGAACGCACGTAAGCGGGAACTGGTGACCACCATCGCGCTGGTCGTCGTCTTCGGCACCGTGATGATTCCGGCTCTTCCCGCGGCTGCGGCCGCCCTGGGTCTGGACTCGACACAGGCGGGAATGTGGGCCGGCGCGGCGATTCACGAGGTGGCGCAGGTGGTCGCGGCCGGCGGCGCGCTCGACGCGGGGTCGTCGGCCGCGGCGGTGGGCGGCGGTGCCCTGGCCATTGCAGTGACGGTCAAGCTGGCCCGGGTGGCGCTGCTGGCGCCGGTGGTCGCGTGGATCGGGGTGGCGTCACGACGCCGCACCGCCACGCCCACGCAGACGCGGCGACCGCCCTTGGTGCCGCTGTTCCTGGTCGGATTCCTCGCCTGCGTGGCGCTGCGGGCCACCGGTGTTCTCGGACCGGGGTGGCTCGACGCCGCGCGACTGACCCAGACCGCGCTGCTCACCGCCGCGATGTTCGCGCTCGGCACCGGGGTCCGGCTGTCCGTGTTGCGCGGTGTCGGGTGGCGGCCCTTCGCTCTCGCCGCCGCCTCGACGATCATCGTCGCCGCGACCGCGCTCACCGGGGTGCTGCTGGTCGGCTAGCCGGTATGTGGGCGCCGACCCGCCGACGACGAAGGCCCCGGCTGCGCGATGCGCGGTCCGGGGCCTTCGGGAGAGCCGATGACGGGAATCGAACCCGCGTATTCAGCTTGGGAAGCTGATGTTCTACCATTGAACTACATCGGCACGCTGGGCTTTTGCCGATTTCTCGGCTCCGTCCACGCTCGTCGCACACTGTAGCAGACTCCGCACGGACGACGTCACATCCACCCCGGAGCGTTCCGTTTCGAGGGGGAGGTTGTTGCGGCAAACGCCGAGTGGAGGCCTCCGGAACCACCCCCTCGTCGCCGGAACCTCCCGCTCGCCCCCGCCGCGACAGCGGCGCGTCGCACCCCCACACTGGGAGCATGAAGGCCACGGGGGAGCGGTCCGAGGCGTCCGAGCTGGCTCGGCTGCTGCTGGACGAGGTGGGCGCGGCGACCGGGGGCGTGCAGGCGATGCACCGCAGCATCTCCGACCGGGTGTTCGGGGCGGTCGCACTGGGCGTCGGGACGCCGGCGCTCGCGGTGAAGGCCGCGCACGACGCGATCGCCGACGGGGTCTATTCCGCGATCAGGGGTGCCGCCGCGGCGACGGGGAAGCTGGCCGCGCTCGGGCTCGCGGAGTCCACCGGCGACCGGTTGCCGTCGGAGAGCGTCCGCGGGGCGATGGCGATCGCCGCGGTCGAGGGCCTCATCGGCGACGTCCTCGAGGCCGAGGGCTCACCGCTGGCGCTGCCGATGTCGGTGCGGGTGGACAGCCGGGCCGTGCCACTCACGACCGAGGGCCTCGCCCGCGCGTTCCCGCACGCGACGGGCCGCGTGGTGGTGTTCGTCCACGGTCTGATGGAGACCGAGACGACGTGGCGGTTCGGCGGCCGCCGCACCTACGGCGAACGACTCGTCGACGATCTCGGCTGCACGTCCGTGTTCGTCCGCTACAACACGGGCCGGCGCATCTCCGCGAACGGTCGGGAGCTGTCGGCGCTGCTCGACGCGCTCGTGCGGGCGTGGCCGCGCAAGGTCGAGCAGCTCGCGTTGATCGGCCATTCCATGGGTGGGCTCGTCGCGCGCAGCGCCTGCTTCTACGGCACCGAGACCGATGCGGCGTGGACTCATCGTGTGCGCCATGTCGTTTCGCTCGGATCCCCGCATCTGGGGGCGCCGCTCGAGCAGGCGGTGCACTACGCGAGCGCCGCGCTCGTCGCAGTCCCGGAGCTGCGGCCGTTCGGGACGCTGCTGCGACGGCGCAGCGCCGGCATCCGCGACCTGAACCAGGGCGCCGTGGTGGACGAGGACTGGTCCGGTCGCGGCATCGACGACCTGCGCCGCGCCGTGTGCCGGGAGGTGCCCCTGCTCGACGGGGCGATGCACTGCTTCGTGTCGGCGACCCTGACGCGCAGCCCGGCTCATCCGCTGGGGCGGTTGCTCGGGGACGGACTCGTCCTGGTGCCGAGCGCGTCGGGGCACGGCCGGACCCGGCGCATCGGCTTCCGCATGGAGGACGGCATGCACCGGGCGCCGGCGCACCATCTGACGCTGCTCAACGACGACGAGGTCTACCGGCAGCTGCTGATGCGGCTGCGTACCGGCCCCGGAGGGGCTAGACCAGCGGACGGCCCGTCCGGATCCGCCGGCGCAGATCGGCCATGAGCAGCCGGTAGGGCGCTTCGCGCAGCGCCACCGGGAGCCGCGAGTTGACCGCCCCGAGGGTGCGCATGAGCCGGTCGAAGCGGCGCTGGTCGCGCGGGCTCCACGGCAGCCGCATCCGGTCGCGGAACATCGGCGGCAGGAAGCCGGCGGTGAGGAACAGGTTGAGCCGGCCGAACAGCAGCGACACCGGGCGGGGCAGGAACCGCATGGCGGCGATGGCGTAGAGATGGTCGCGCACGACGTCGTCGATGTCGACCTTGGCGAGCGCTTCGTTCCAGTACTCCTCGAACGCCTCGCGGTCGATCGGCCACATGTCGGGCTTGACCTGCAGGGTGGTGCCGAAGGTGGCGCCCTTGCGGTAGTACCACTCGACGGCCTCGGCCGGGATCGGTCCGTAGAGCGCGTGGTGCACGTCCTCGAAGCCGCGGTAGATGCACGCGGCCACCCACAGCTGCAGTTCGGGGTCGAAGGCGTTGTATTCGACCGGGCTCGCCTCGGTGGAGCGGACGTGGCGGTGGGCGGTGTTGACGGCGCGCCGGAAGAGCTGCTTCTCCTCGTCGGTGCCGGTGGCCGCGACCGCCAGGTAGGTGAGGGTGGTGCGGGTGCGTTTGATCGGATGGTCGAACAGCCGGCCGGAGGCGACACGGCTCTCGACGACGCCGTAGCCGACGCCGGGGTGGGACAGCTGCATGATGACGTTCGCCGCGCCGGCCATGAGGCCGAGGCCGTCCATGACGTCGTCGAACTCGGCAGGCTTCTCGAGGGTGGTCACGAGGTCGATCCCTTCGTCCGTCCTATATGTGAACACGACTGTAGTCAAATATATGATCGGGGTAAAGAGCTCTCCTGAGAAGATGGACGGATGGTGACAGGACGGCTCTACGGGGGACGCGGGGGAGAACAGCGGCAGGCGGAACGGCGGGCGCAGCTCATCGAGGCCGGGCTCGACATCCTCGGCGGACCCGACGGCGATCACACCCTGTCCGTCCGCGGCGTGTGCAAGCGCACCGGCCTGGCCTCACGCTACTTCTACGAAAACTTCCCCGATCGCGACGAACTCACCGTCGCCGTGTACGACCACGTGATCCAGCGGATCGCCGAGAGCACCCTGCGCGCGGTCACGGAGGCACCGCGCGACGAACGGTCGGTGGTCCGGGCCGGCGTGGAGAACATCGTCCGCGAGGTCGCCGAGGACCCGCGCATGGGCCGGCTGATCTTCTCCGTCAGCCAGGCCAACCCCCAGCTGGTGAGCCGGCGACTCGAGTCGTCGCGCATGTTCGCCGGGCTGGTGACGGCGCAGGCGGTGGACTTCTTCGAGGTGAGCTCGACGCCCCGGCTCGACCTCGCGGCGCACTTCGTCGTCGGCGGCCTCGCACAGGTGCTCACGGCGTGGCTCGAGGGCGACAGCCCGCTGAGCCAGGACGAGGTGATCGAGGCCTGCACCGATTTCCTGCTCACGATGTCGTCGCAGGCCCGCTGACGCGACCGGCGGCGACGGACATCCGGCGCGGCTGACAACCTCGAGCGCTCTCGAGCCGCCCGGTGCGGGTTGTTAGCCTCTACCTCGTGCTGCTCTCCGATCGCGACATCCGCGCCGAGGTCGCCTCCGGGCGTCTCGGCATCGACCCCTTCGATGCGGCGATGGTGCAGCCGTCGAGCGTGGACGTACGGCTCGACAGCCTGTTCCGCGTCTTCAACAACACCCGCTACACGCACATCGACCCCGCGCAGCGCCAGGACGAGCTCACCTCGCTGGTGCAGGCCCCGCCCGGGGAGCCGTTCGTGCTGCACCCGGGCGAGTTCGTGCTCGGCTCGACGATGGAGACGTGCAGCCTGCCCGACGACCTCGCCGGCCGGCTCGAGGGCAAGTCGTCGCTCGGCCGCCTCGGGCTGCTCACCCACTCCACGGCCGGGTTCATCGACCCGGGCTTCAGCGGGCACATCACCCTCGAGCTCTCCAACGTCGCCAACCTGCCGATCACGCTGTGGCCGGGGATGAAGATCGGGCAGTTGTGCCTGTTCCGGCTGACCAGCCCGGCCGAGCACCCCTACGGCAGCGCCGCCGTCGGGTCGAAGTACCAGGGCCAGCGCGGCCCGACGCCGTCGAAGGCGTATCTCAACTTCGTGCGCGAACACCCCGACGCCCGCCCGAGCTGACCGGGCGGTTGTCGCGTCGAAGGGGCGGTTGCTGCGCTGGCCTCTCGCCGTTCGCCGCAACAGGCGCCCCCTCGACACGAGATCCTCCCGTTCAGCCGCCACTTCACAGTCCGGACCGCGATTTCCTGCCAGCGTTCGCACGGTGCCCGGCATAGTGTGAACGGGACAGGGGAGCCGGGTGCGTCCGTCCCGCGAACAGTTCGTCGATGCGGCACTGCGGTGCAGGAGGAGGCGGCCATGTACGGGTGCGAACGGATCGTCCCGGGCGGCGGACGCGGCCTCGGGGGTGTGCGATGACCGCAGCCCCGCATCCGGACGTCGCCGACCTCGTCCTCGCCGGCGGCGGGGTGAAGGGCATCGGCCTCGCCGGTGCCGTCGTGGCTCTGGCCGACGCCGGATACCGGCTCAACCGGGTGTCGGGCACGTCCGCGGGGGCGGTGGTCGGCGCCATCGTCGCGGCCGGATCGAAGGCCGGATGGACGGGCGAGCAGATGCGCGACGCCGTCTTCGGGATCAAGTACCGCAAGTTCCTCGACCCGGGGCCCGTCGAACGGATTCCCCTGCTGGGTCCCGCATTCGGGGTGCTCCGGGGGTCGGGGATCTACCAGGGCGACTACGCGCACGCCTGGATCCGGGACACGCTGAAGGACCTGGGCGTCAGCACCTTCGGGGATCTGCGGATGGAGGACGACGACATCCCGGAGGAGCGACGGTACCGGCTGGTGGTCACCGTCACGGACATCACGCGGGGCCTGCTGGTCCGGCTGCCGTGGGACTACCGGTCGGTCTACGGCCTCGATCCCGACGAGCAGTCGGTGGCCGACGCGGTGCGCGCGTCCATGTCGATCCCGTTCTATTTCCGGCCCGCGACGCTCACCGCCACGTCCGGGTTGACGTCGACACTGGTCGACGGCGGGCTACTGTCGAACTTCCCGATCGACTCGCTCGACCGGATCGACACCGAGCAACCCCGCTGGCCCACCTTCGGCGTCCCCGTGCTGCCGAACCTGCCCGCCGACAACGACAAGGTCCTCCCACCGCTGCGGCTGCTGCGTCCGTTCTCGGCCCTCGGCGACTCCCCGGAGCTGATCGAGGGCATCGTCACCACCGTGCTCGTCGGCCGCGACCAGGCCCACCTCAACCAGCCGTGGGTCAGCGCCCGCACGATCCGGGTCGACTCGACCGAGGTGGGGGTCCTCGACTTCCACCTCGACAAGTCCGAGATCGAGGCACAGTTCGCCAAGGGGTACGAGGCGGCGCAGGGGTTCCTGTCGACCTGGAACTGGGTGGAGTACGTCAAGCGCTACCGTTCCCACGGAAAGAGATGGTGATCCCATGACGGCGCCCGCAGACAGGATCGAATCACTCTTCGCTGCAACGAAGATCGGCGCCCTCGTCACGCTGAAGCGGGACGGGCGGCCGCAGCTCTCCAACATCGTGTACCACTACGACCCCGGCGCCCGAACGTTCTCGGTCTCCATCACCGACGGGCGGGCCAAGACCGCGAACATGCGCCGCGACCCGCGCGTGAGCCTGTATGTCAGCGCCGCCGACGGCTGGGCGTACGCGGTCGCGGAGGGCACCGCCGAACTGTCGCCCGTCGCGAAGGACCCGCACGACGACACCGTCGAGGAACTTGTCGCCCTGTATCGGGCGGTGCAGGGCGAACACCCGGACTGGGACGAGTTCCGGGACGCGATGGTCGCCGACCGCCGGCTCGTGCTGACGATGCGGGTCGAACGGTTCTACGGGATGGCCGGACCGACCGGCTGATCCGGACGAAGGGGGGAAGGCGATGCCGCGTGCGTCGACAACAGAATTCGCAGCCTCCACTGCGGGGAAGCAGTTCCTCCGCGCCTACGATGCCGTGCTCGCGAAGTGGCCGGCGGACGTCGGCGCAGTGACGGTCGAATCGGAATTCGGCACAACGCATATCAACGTCTGCGGCCGCGAGGACGCGCCGCCGGTCCTCCTGCTGCCCGGAGGGGGAGCGACGTCGACGGTGTGGTTCGCCAACGCCGCCGCGCTCGCCACCCGGTACCGGGTCCTGGCGGTGGATCCGATCGGTGACGTGGGACGGAGTGTCGCGCACGGAAAGCCGATGCGCAGCGTGGACGATCTGCTGTCGTGGCTCGACGGCATCGCGGCCGACGCTCGGCCTGTCCTCGTTCCGGCTGGCCGGCCACTCGTACGGGGCGATGATCGCGCTCGCCTACGCGCTCGAACGCCCCGAGCGGATCTCGAACATGGTGTTGCTCGATCCGAATTCGTGCTTCGCCGGGATGCGCGCACAGTACCTCGCCCGCGCGATCCCCCTGCTGCTCCGGCCGAGCGACCACCGCCAGCGCAGCTTCCTCGCGTGGGAGACCGGCGGCCGGCCCCTCGACGCGGACTGGCTGAACCTCGCCGCCCAGGGCGCCGAGCACTTCCCGACGGCGAAGCTGGTCGTCCCGAAACGCCCCGCACGTCCCACCCTCGCCGGGCTCGCGGTCGACACGACGGTGATTCTCGCGGCCGGCAGCAAGATCCACGACAGCGCGCGGGTGGCGGCCGCGGTCGCGGCGACGAGCTCGCGGCTGCGGCCGGTGATCGTCGAGGGAGCAACGCACCACACGATGCCCATGGTCCCGGCCGCGGAGGTGAATTCCACCCTTCTCGGCGCGCTCGGCTGACCGTCGATTCCCGCACGGTCTCGTTCAGTGGGAACGGCGATGTGCGGCATGTCACAAGCCCCTACGTTCGGTCGGTAACAGGCCGTGCGCATCGACGTCCGTCCTGAAATCGACTGTGCGCGCGAGCGCTTCGAGGAAGGGGCGAGATGCCGGTCGCAACGGGCAGGTTTTCCATCCGGCGGTGGACGGCCGCCCTCGGGACGTGCGCGGTGCTGGCGGCCGCGTGCGGCTCCGAGGTGTCCGAGCACTCTGGTGTCGCCGACCCGACGATCCCCCTGCGCTACGCGACGGTCTTCGGCGCGTCCTCCTTCGACCCGCACAAGACCAAGATCACCAGTGACGCCACGATGCTCAACCTGGTCTACGACCGGCTCGTGCACCGCGACGTCGACGCGCAACCCGTCCCCGGCCTGGCCGAATCGTGGGAGCTGACGGACGAGTCCCTCACCCTGCATCTGCGCGAGGGGGTGAGCTTCGCCGACGGTTCCCCCGTGGACGCGGCCGCCGTCCGGGCCAACCTGAACCGCGCCCTCGAACCGGACTCGGTGACCGCACCGATGCTCGCCGGGGTCACCGGCATCACGACCCCCGACGATCGCACCGTCGTGCTCGCGCTGGACCGGCCCGGCGCCCAGCTCGTCCTCGCGCTGTCCGACCTGGCCGGGATGATCGTCGACCCCGACGCATTCGGAACCCCGGAGAAGAACGCCGCGCTGGCGCTCACCCCGGCCGGTGCCGGCCGCTACACGGTCACCCGCGCGCAGCCGGGCGCCGAGTACGAGTTCGCCGCGCGGCCCGGCTACTGGGATCCCGACGCGGTCCGCACCGACAGCGTGGTGTGGACCGTGATGACCGATCCGCAGGCCCGGCTCAACGCCGTGTCCTCCGGAGACCTGGACGCCGCCATCACCACGCCACTGACCATCGATGCCGCCGAGCAGCAGGGCCTTCGGGTCGAGACGGCGCTGCGGCTCGACCACATGGCCATCAACCTCAACCGGTCGCGTGGGGAGTTCGGCAAGCCGGAGGTGCGGCAGGCGCTGGCGTACGCGATCGACCGGCAGTCCATCGCCGACACCGCGATGGAGGGCCACGCCGAGGCCGCGACGCAGAACTTCCCGAAGGACTACTTCGCCTACGAGCCCGACCTGGCCGGAGCCTACCCGTACGACCCCGACAGGGCGCGGGAGCTCCTGGCACAGGCGGGACTGCCGAACGGGTTCTCCTTCACTGCGATCCTGCTCAACCTGCCCGAGAACGTGCAGGTGGCCCAGATCGTGCAGCAACAGCTCGCCGAGGTCGGCATCGACATGCAGTTGAAGCCGATGCCGCCGTCCGAAGCCTCCCCGACGTTCAACCGCGGGGACGCCGACGCCGTCGTCACCACCTTCACCGGCCGGTCCGATCCCGCCCTGCTGTTCTCCTCGCTGTACGGGGCGGAGTCTCCGCAGAACCCGTCCCGCAGCACGGCCCCCGGATTCCAGGAGGCCCTGGATGCGGCCAACCGCGAGTCCGATCCGCAGGCGCGCGCCGGCAAGCTCGGCGACGTGTCGAAGCTGGTCAGTGACAACGCGCTCGCGATCCCGCTGGTGTTCTTCGAGCTCGGCTCCACCCTGACCGATCAGGTCGTGGGCTACGAACCCACCCTGCTCGTCGACGAGTGGCGCGGCGTCGGCGTCGCCGCCCCGTGAACCCCTCGACGACCCGAACCCCCCGAGGAATCTGATGTTTCACAGATCGATGAAGGCCGCCCTGTCCGTGCTCGCCGTCGCCGTCGCGGTGGCCGGGTGCGGCAGTTCCGCGGCGACGGACGCCGCGCAGACCGTCGACCCGAACGCGACGTTGCGCTATGCCACCACCTACGGTGCGTCGTCGTTCGACCCGCACAAGACGAGGATCACCAGCGACTCGATCATGCTCAACCTGGTCTACGACCGGTTGGTGCACCGTGATCGGGACGCGAATCCGATTCCCGGGCTGGCCGAATCGTGGGAGTTCGCCGACGACGGGTCCACCCTGACGCTGCGCCTGCGGCAGGACGTGACGTTCTCCGACGGCACCCCGTTCGACGCCTCCGCGGTGGTGGCCAACCTCGAACGGGCGATGCAGCCCGACTCGATCACCGCCGCCATGCTCGCCGGCGTCGCCGCCGTCGAGGCCCCCGACCCGCAGACCGTGGTCCTGCGACTCGACGGCCCGGGCGGGCAACTCGTGCTCACCCTCTCCGATCTGCCCGGAATGATGGTCAACCCCAACGCGTTCGGCACCCCCGACAAGGACGCCGCCCTGGTGCTGACCCCCGCCGGCACCGGACGCTACACCGTCGCGCACGCACAGCCCGGTGCGCAGTACGAGTTCGTCGCCCGGGACGGCTACTGGGATCCGGAGGCGGTGCAGGCCCGCGCCTTCGAGTGGATCGTGATGACCGATCCGCAGACCCGGGTGAGCGCGGTGGCCTCCGGTCAGCTCGACGCCGCGATCGCCACCCCGCTGTCCGTCGACCCGGCCGAACAACAGGGCCTCGAGTCGCACGTGCAGACCACCCTCAACAACTACGTGCTCAACCTCAACCGGACCCGCAGCGAGTTCGGGAACCTCGAAGTGCGGCAGGCACTCGCCCACGCCGTCGACCGGGAGGCCGTCGTCGAGACCGCACTCGAAGGACACGGCGAGGCCGCCAGCCAGAACTTCCCCTCCGGGTACTTCGCGCACAACGCCGCCCTCGACGGCCAGTACGCGTTCGACCCCGAACGCGCGAAGGCCCTGCTCGCACAGGCCGGTGTGCCGAACGGATTCTCGTTCGTCGCCGGCGCGTCGAACCTGCCGGAGAACCAGCTCATCGCGCAGATCATGCAGGAACAGCTGGCGCGGGTGGGGATCACGATGGAGATCCGGTCGATGACGCCGACCGACCTCAATCCCGCATTCAACCGCGGCGAGCTCGACGCCATCCTCACCACCCTGACCGGTCGCGCCGAACCGTCGCTGCTGCTGACCTCGTACTACGGGCAGGACTCGCCGCAGAACCCGTCGCACGACGATATCCCCGGCTTCCGGGCGGCGATGGAAGCAGCCAACCGGGCCACCGATCCCGGCGAACGTGCCGCCCTGCTCGGGGAGGTGAACGCGGTGGTGATGGATCACGCCGCGATGTTGCCCGTCGCGTTCGCCGACCTGGGTGCGATCACCTCCGGCACCGTCGTCGGCTACGAGCCGAGCCGGGTGCTCGACGAGTGGCGCGGCGTCGGGGTGGCCGCGCCGTAACACCCGTCTTCCCCCCACCCCGCGTCCCGTCTCCATCCCATGCCGAGAATCGGAGAACATCATGGCCCGTCGTACGAGACTCGCCCTGGGCGCCGCGCTGGCCGTCGCGCTCCTCGCCGGGTGCGGGTCCGCCGGCACCGCGACGTCGGACGCCGTCGACCCCCAGGCGACGCTGCGGTACGCCACCACCTACGGGGCGTCGTCCTTCGATCCGCACAAGACCCGGGTCGCGCAGGACAACATCATGCTGACCCAGGTGTACGACCGGCTGGTGCACCGCGACCGGGACGCGAACCCGATTCCGGGACTGGCCGAGTCGTGGGAGTTCTCCGACGACGGCCGCACCCTCACCTTCCACCTGCGGGAGGGACTGCAGTTCCAGGACGGCACCCCGCTGGACGCACAGGCGGTCAAGGCCAACCTCGAACGCGCCCAGGAGCCGGACTCGATCACCACCACGATGCTCGCTCCGGTCGAGGCGATCGAGACCCCCGACCCCACCACGGTGGTGCTGCGGTTGACCGGACCCGGCACACAACTCGTCCTGACCCTGTCCGATCTGCCCGGAATGAT
The DNA here is from genome assembly GCF_002887785.1 of Rhodococcus sp. ENV425. NCBI lineage: Bacteria > Bacillati > Actinomycetota > Actinomycetes > Mycobacteriales > Nocardiaceae > Rhodococcus > Rhodococcus sp. ENV425. The sequence goes on along the minus strand of NZ_PCZU01000271.1, from coordinate 32,787 downwards.
GGTCAGCCCGAATGCGTTCGGCACGCCGGAGAAGGACGCCGCCCTGGTGCTGCGACCCGTCGGCGCGGGCCGGTACATCGTCGCCGACGCCCAGCCCGGCGCATCGTACGACTTCGTGGCCTGGGACGGCTACTGGGATCCGGAGTCGGTGACCGCCGGACGCTTCGAGTGGGAGGTCGTCACCGACCCACAGACCCGCATCAACGCGATGGCGTCGGGCGAACTCGACATCGCGATGGCCACGCCGCTCTCGATCGACCCCGCCGCCGCACAGGGCCTGGACTCGCAGGTGCAGACCAGCCTGAACCACTACGTCCTGCACTTCAACCGCACCCGAAGCGAATTCGGCAATGTCGACGTGCGCCGGGCGCTGAGCACCGCGATCGACCGGCAGGCTCTTGTCGACTCCGCCCTCGAAGGTCACGGCGAGGCGGCCAGCCAGAACTTCCCGCAGGGCTACTTCGCCTACAACCCGGAACTGGCCGACCGCTACGCCTACGAGGAGCGGGCCGCCCGCGAGACGCTCGCGGCCGCCGGCCTGCCCGACGGGTTCACGTTCACCGCCGGGGTGATGAACCTGCCCGAGAACGAGCGGATCGCGCAGATCGTCCAGCAGCAGCTCGACGCGATCGGGGTCACCATGCAGATCCGCCTGCTCAGCCCGGCCGAGATGTCACCGGTCTTCAACCGGGGGGAGCTCGACGCCGTGCTCACCACCTTCTCCGGACGCGCCGATCCGTCGCTGCTGCTGGCCACCTACTTCGCCCCGGATTCGCCGCAGAACCCGTCGCACGACGTCACTCCCGGCTTCGCGGAGGCCCTGGCCGCCGCGAACGCCGAACCGGACCAGCAGACCCGGGGACGGCTCATCGGCGACGTCTCCGCCACGGTCGTGGACCAGGCACTGATGATCCCCCTGGCCTTCGCCGACCTCGGCGCCACCCTCACCGACCGGGTCGTCGGATACCAGCCGTACCGCGCATTGGACGAATGGGGAGGGATCGGCCTCACGGCCGCCGAATGACCGCTGCGGCAGCGCCCCGAGCGACACCTCGAGAGATGTAAAGGACCGGCAGGATGCTTCGATTGATCGGCCAACGGCTGCTCGCGGTGCTACCGCTGCTGCTGATCGCCACCGCCATCACGTTCGGCCTGATATTCCTGATCCCGGGCGATCCCGCCCATCGGATCGCCGGGGAGAGCGCGACACCGCAGCAGATCGAGGCGGTGCGCGTGGATCTCGGCCTCGACCAGCCCGTCGTCGTGCAGTATCTCGACTTCCTCGGCGGTCTGGCGCGAGGTGACCTGGGGACGAGCTTCACCTATCAGGCCCCCGTGCTCGAGATGATCGTCGACCGGCTGCCGGTGACCGTGTCGTTGACCCTCGTGTCGGTGCTGGTCGCGCTGGCAGTGGGTATTCCGGCCGGCATCATCGGCGGCAGCCGCCCCGGCAGCTGGCAGGACCGGACCACCAGCCTCGGGTCCACGCTGGGCGTCGCGACACCGAATTTCGTGCTCGGTCTCATCCTGGTGCTGGTGTTCTCCCTGCAGTTGAAGGCACTCCCCGCGACCGGGTACACACCGCTCGCAAAGGGGCTGTGGCCGTGGCTCAGCCACCTGCTGCTCCCGGCGATCGCGCTGGGACTGGCTGCCGCGGCCGAGATCGCCCGCCAGTTGCGCAGTTCCATGATCGACGTGATGCAGCAGGACTACGTCCGCACCGCCACGGCCAAGGGGCTCGGGCGACGTGCCGTCCTGTGGAAGCACGCCCTCAAGAATGCGTTCATCCCCACCGCGACGGTGCTCGGCATGCAGATCGCCTTCCTGCTCGGCGGCACGGCGGTCATCGAGTCGGTGTTCGGGCTCAAGGGACTCGGGGACTTCGCCGTGCAGGCCGTGCTGTCCGGCGACCTGCCCGCCATCCAGGGCGTGGTGATCTTCGGTGTCTTCGCGACGGTCGTGATGAGCCTGCTCGTCGACATCTCGTACGGCTACCTCAACCCCCGGACCAGGAGCGCCGCATGAGCGAAACCATCACGCCGCCGAAGACCGTCGAGGATGCGTCCCCGGTTGTCGTCGAATCCCCGCGCCGCCGGTTCCTGCGCCGGTTCCGTGGCCGCCGCGCAGCCGTCGCGGCGGCCGTGTTCCTGACGCTGATCACGGTGCTGGGTCTCGCCGCGCCGCTGATCGCGCCGCATGATCCGCTGGTGCAGGAACTGACGGCGCGCCGGCTGCCGCCGCTGAGCGAGGGCTATCTGCTCGGCACGGACAACCTCGGCCGGGACACGCTGTCGCGGTTGCTCTACGGCGCGCGGGTCGCCGTCTCGGCCGCGGCGATCTCGGTGTCGGTGGGGCTGGCGTTCGGCGTGATCCCCGCGCTGACGGCGGGGTTTCTCGGCGGCCGCTGGGACGCGCTGCTGTCCCGGATCGCCGACGCCTTCCTCAGCTTCCCGCCGCTGCTGCTGGCGATGGCGATCGTCGGCGTCATGGGGCCGAATCTCACCAACGCGATGATTGCCATCGGAATCGTCTTCGGGCCCAGGTTCTTCCGCGTGGTGCGCGGCGCGGTGATCGCGGTGCGGGAGAACACCTTCGTCGAGGCGTCCCGCAGCATCGGCACCCCGACCGCGTGGATCGTGCGCAAGCACATTCTTCCGCACACCCTGTCCCCGCTGATCGTGCAGGTCAGTCTCGCCTGCGGCTTCGCCATGCTCGCCGAATCCTCGCTGAGTTTCCTCGGCCTCGGGGTCCAGCCGCCCGACCCGAGTTGGGGGCGGATGCTCGCCGAGGGACGCGAGGCCTGGAACTACACCGCCTGGCCCGTCCTGATTCCCGCCGTCGCCATCGTCCTTGCCGTGCTGGCCTGCAACACCCTCGGTGACGGCATCCGCGATTCGGTGGGCCGCGAGAACCGGAGCGAACGATGATCGAACCACTGCTGAGCGTCGACGGCCTCGGCGTCGAGTTCGCCACCGCGTCCGGCTGGACGCCGGTCCTGCAGGACGTGTCCTTCGACGTCGCGGCCGGCGAACTGGTCGGGCTGGTCGGGGAGTCGGGCTCCGGCAAGTCCGTCACGTGTTCCTCGGTGCTGCGGCTGCTGCCGCCCCGGCAGTCCCGAACGGTCGCCGGCAGCATCCGGTTCCAGGGACGGGACCTGCTGACCATGCCTGCTCGCGAACTGGAGTCCGTGCGCGGCAACGACATCGCCATGATCTTTCAGGAGCCGATGACCAGCCTGAACCCGGTGTTCACGGTCGGTGACCAGATCACCGAGGTGGTGCGCCGGCACCGCCGCATGAGCCGGAAGGACGCCACGGCCCGGGCCGTGGAGGTACTCGACCTCGTCGGAATCCCGAATGCCGCACGCCGGGTCCGGCAGTATCCGCACGAGTTCTCCGGGGGCATGCGGCAGCGGGTGATGATCGCGATGGCCCTGGCGTGCGAGCCGAAACTGCTCGTCGCCGACGAACCCACCACCGCGCTCGACGTCACCATCCAGGCACAGGTGCTCGATCTGATCCGCGAGATGGCCGGACGATTCGGCATGGGGGTGCTGTTCGTGACCCACGACCTCGGCGTGGTCGCCGACCTGTGCACGGAGGTGGTGGTGATGTATGCGGGACAGGTGATCGAACGGGCCCGCACCGAGGCGCTCTACGCGGCGCCCCGGCATCCGTACACCGAGGGCCTGCTGCGATCGGTGCCCGACATCGGCGGCCGGACGGACCTGCACACCATCCCCGGCTCACCACCGCCGCCCGGCTCGATCCCCGTCGGCTGCCGGTTCGCACCGCGCTGCGCGCACCGGGCCGACGAGTGCGCCGTCGACGTGCCGCTGCGGCCGGTCGGCGACGACCGCGTATCGCGCTGCGCGCGGGTGACCGATCTGATCCTGGAGGGAACCTCATGACTGTGGACGTCGTCGAATCGGCCGCGAGCGCACCGCTGCTCAGCGTGCGGGGCCTGCGGGTCGAGTTCCCCGTCCGGGGCCGGATGTCGCGTAAGAAGCGGACGATCCGCGCGGTGGACGGGGTCGGCTTCGACATCCGGCCCGGCGAGACCTTCGCCCTGGTCGGGGAATCCGGATCCGGAAAATCCACCACCGCCCGCGGCATCCTGCGGCTGGTCGACGTCGCCGCCGGCTCGGTGGTCCTCGACGGCGTCGACCTCACCACGCTGAACCGGTCGGAACTGCGGGGTGCGCGGCGCAACATGCAGATGGTGTTCCAGGACCCGTACTCCTCGCTGGATCCGTCGCGCACGGTCGGGGACGCCATCGCCGAACCGCTCGAGGTGCACACCGACCTGGACGCCGAGGCTCGGCGTCGGAAGGTGCGCCGCCTGCTCGAACAGGTGGGGTTGCGGCCTGAGCACGCCGAGCGCTACCCCTACGAGTTCTCCGGCGGCCAGCGCCAGCGCATCGCCATCGCGCGGGCCATCGCGGTGGAGCCGAGGCTGGTGATCGCCGACGAGGCGGTGAGTGCCCTCGACGTGTCCACCCAGAACCAGGTCATCGCGCTGCTCGAGGAGCTGTCCGCCGAGCTGGGCATCGCATATCTGTTCATCGCCCACGACCTGGCCGTGGTCCGGCACATCGCCCACACCACGGCGGTGATGTACCTGGGCCGGATCGTGGAGTGGGGGCCGTCGGAACGGCTGTTCACCGAGCCCGCGCATCCGTACACGCAGGCGCTGCTGTCCGCGGTGCCCGTCCCGGACCCCGTGCGGCAACGCACCCGCGTACGGATCCGGCTCGACGGCGAGCTGCCCGACCCGGCGAATCCCCCGGCCGGATGTGCGTTCAGCTCCCGCTGCCCGCAGGTGATGCCGGTGTGCCGGGAACGCCGACCGGAGACCACCGAGGTGCCCGGCGGCGGGCAGGTGGCCTGCCACCTCGCGTGACGCGTTCGGCGGTGCGACGATCACGCGGCCGGCGAACCCCGGAACTCTCTTCCTCCACCTCGATCCAGCCGGTTCAGTGGAACGTGCCGACGTGCTCTGCCTGGTGCAGCGCCCAGGCGGCGTTGACCAGTCCGATGTGGCTGAACGCCTGGGGGAAATTGCCCAGCTGTTCCCCGGTGGCGGAGTCGATCTCCTCGGCGAGCAATCCCACGTCGTTGACGTAGCCCACCGCGCGTTCGAAGACCTCGGCACCTTCGTCGGTGCGACCGGCCAGGGCGAGGGCCTGGGCGAGCCAGAAGGTGCACAGCAGGAAGGTCCCCTCCTGGCCCTCGAGGCCGTCCACCCCCGCCGCGGTGTGGTAGCGGTGAACCAGGCCGCGGGCGTCGGTGAGCCGCTCGCGGACGGCATCGATCGTGGACAGCACCCGCGGGTCGTCCGGGGGAAGGAAACCTACGATCGGCAGCAGCAAGGCGGTGGCGTCGAGGTTCGATGCGCCGAAGGACTGCGTGAACGAACCGAGGGCCTCGTTCCACCCCTGCGTGAGCACCGCATCTCGGATCTCCTGGGCGGCGGCCGTCCATGCCTCGACATGGCCGTCGGCGTGGAGCCAGTCGGCCAGGGCGACAGCACGGTCGAGGGCCACCCAGCACATGACCTTGGAGTGCACGAAGTGCCGCGGCTCGCCGCGGACCTCCCAGATGCCGTTGTCGGGTTGGCGCCAGCGTGCCGCGGCGGCGTCGGCGAGGCCCACCAGGAAGTTTCGAGTCGGACTGTCGAGCGAGCCGACCTGGTCACGGAGCTGGGCGGCGGCGTCGAGCAATTCGCCGTAGGTGTCGAGCTGGGGCTGGGTCCAGGCACCGTTCCCCACCCGGACGGGCTTGCTGCCACGCCAGCCGGAGAGGTGCGGAAGGGTCCGCTCCGACAGGTCGTGCTCCCCGCCGATGCCGAACATGATCTGGAGGGGGCGGTTGGTGTAGGAGCAGGCAGCGGCAGTGGCCATGAAATCGAAGAACTCGTGTGCCTCGTCCGGACAGGCAGCGACCCACAAGGCCTGCATGGTCATGCTGGCGTCGCGCACCCAGGAGTAGCGATAGTCCCAGTTGCGCGCACCGCCGACCTGCTCGGGAAGCGAGGTGGTGACTGCCGCCACGATCGCGCCGGTGGGCTGGTAGCTCAAGGCCTGCAGCACCCGTCCCGAGTGGTGGACCAGGTCGCGCGCGCGGCCCTGGTAGGCCTGGTGCTGCGCCGACCAGTCCTGCCAGCCGGTCGTCGTGTCGTCGACCGCTGCCCTGACGGCGGCTCCGGGACGCACCGGCGGGACGGGTGCGCCGAGTGCCGCGTGCTGCAGCGCGAAGTACGCGCTCTCCCCGGCGTGCAGGTCGAACTGGGCCCGGGCTGCGCCGCCGCCGACCTCGAGGGGCACCGTGCTCGACAGGGTCAACCGGCTCGCCCCACCGGCGGCCGTGATCCCGCCGTCGACGGCGGTCAGTACCGGCGCGACGAGACCGTACTCCGGACGAGGCCGGAACAGCAGCTCCGCGCTGACGCTGCCGCGGGTGCAGGTGACGGTCCGGGCCAGCATGTGCGGCGCATGCTCCCCCAGGCGATGGGGGTCCTGCGCATCCCCGAGGATCAGGGCATCGCGCAGCTCGAGGATCCCCCCGCCGGTATGGAAGAGCGTGCGAAGAACCATGCTGCCCTCGACGTACTCGCGCCGAACCCGGAATTCGCCGGCCGGCCGGATCGACCAGTGCCCGGCGTTGTCGTCGAGGATCGCGGCGAAGATCGAGGGGCTGTCGAAGCGGGGCATACACAGCCAGTCGATCGAACCGTCGGACGACACCAGTGCGGCCGAGTGCCGATCCGAGAGCAGTGCGTAGTCGCCGATGGGCAGCGAACTCATGCCGGTGCCGGCCCGGTCGTCGCCGTCGGTGCGTCGCGGGTCTCCCGGTCGGCGGGGTCACCGGCTGCGAGGGCGGTGTCCACCACGATCTCCGAGTGCAGGGTCCGGTGCACCGGACAGCGGTCGGCGATGTCGAGCAGACGCTGCCGCTGTTGCTCGTCGAGAACACCGGCGAGGTGGATCACGCGTTCGATCTTGTCGAGCCGCCCGGTCCGGGTCTCGCAGTCCTCGCAGTCCGCGGCGTGGATCCGGCTGTGACGCAGGGAAACCGTCACGTTCTCCAGGGGCCATTGCTTGCGGTCGGCGTACATGCGCAGCGTCATCGATGTGCAGGCGCCGAGGGAGGCGAGCAGCAGGTCGTACGGCGAAGGCCCGGTGTCGTCGCCCACCGGTGTGGGCTCATCGGCGGTGATCAGGTGCCGGCCGAGGGTGATGCGCTGCCCGAACCGGGTGGCTCCGTTCCCGGTGACCTCGACGACGCCTTCGGCCGAGGCCGGCGCGGTGGGCGCCTGCGCCGCAGTGTTCTCGTCGAGGTACCTACTCGCCCATGTCGCCAGCAGCGAGGCGGCGAACCGGGCGTCGGACTGCCGGGAGAGCAGGTGGTCGGCGCCGTCGAGGGAGAGGAAGGACTTGGGGTGGCGGGCGGCCGCGAAGATCTGTCGGGCGTTGTCGATGCCGACCGTGTCGTCGGTGGGGGAGTGCATCACCAGCAGTGCGGTACCGGGCCGGTGGATCCGCTCGGTCCCGGCCGGGGCACCGATCGTGATCACGGCTCGCGTCTCGGGCACGTGCTCGCTCGCCGCGAGGACGGCCGTGCCGCCGCGGGAGTGGCCGATCAGGATGCTGGGAGCGGCATGGTGGGTGCGCAGGAAATCCGCCGCACGCACGAGGTCGGCGACATCGGGACCGGAGGTGGTGCCGGCACAGTCCCCGCCGGACCCACCGCGACCGGCGAAGTCGAAGCGCAGGACGGCGATGTCGTGCTCGGTGAGGACCTCCGAGATCCGCGCCGCCGCCGGTACGTCCTCGCTGGAGGGGAAGCAGTGCGCGAACAGTGCGAACGCGCGCGGCGTGCCCTCCGGCAGGTCCAGCCGGCCCGCCAGTTCCGTAGCGCCGGAGCCGGCGAAGTGGAGTCTCTCGCTGTGCATGCTGCCGCTCCCTTTCACCCTCTCGCCCGAGGCTATCTCGTCCTCGGGAAACCCGGTGAGAACCGCGGAAGATCCGCACCCGCAGGGGTGATCACGGCGTCTCGCCCGGTGCGCCGGGCCGCGGATCAGTACAGCGGGCCGCCGCCGAACGCGGCCCGATGCGAATCCGGTTGATTGCCTTCGACGTCGACGACCCCGTAGTCGAGGGCGGTCTCGGCGGTGATCAGGGTGCGCCCGCTGCGCTCGTTCACCTTCGGATCGTTCGCCAGCGCGACGATCACGCGGCCGACGAACTCCGGGGTCTCGGCGTTGGCGAGGGAGAAGCCCTCGAAGTTGTCGATGCCGCGGGCGAGCATCGCCTCGTTCTTCACCAGTCCCGGCCACAGCGACAGGGCGGTGACGCCGGTGCCGGCGAGATCGACGGCCATGTCGGCGGCCATCTTGTCGAGGCCGGCCTTCGAGATGCCGTACAGCACCGAGTGCAGGTAGCCGCGGGTGCCGAACGACGAGATGTTGACGATCATCCCGCTGCCGCGCGGCACCATCAGCTGCGCGGCGTCGACGGAGGCCACGTAGTGGGCGCGCAGTCCGACGCCGACGAGACTGTCCCAATCGCTGATCGGGCGTTTCCAGAACGGCTCGGAGAAGCCCGCGAACCCGGGCGGGCTCGCCCACACGTTGTTCACCAGCAGGTCCAGCCGGCCGCCCTGCTCGTCGGCGATGCGCCGGAACAGTGCCCGGATCTGCTCGTCGTCGGTGTGGTCGCACTGCACCGCGATGCCGAGCCCGCCGCGTTCGGTGACAGTCGCGGCGGTCCGGTCCAGGGGGCTGTCGGTGCCGACCGGGCCCCGCGCGGTGACGTAGACGGTCCAGCCGTCGGAGCCGAGGGCGCATGCGATGCCCTTGCCGACGCTGCGGCTCGCGCCGGTGACGAGGGCGATCCTGCGTTCGGTCATGTCAGAACACCACTTTCACGTCGTCGGTCAGGGCCCGTTCGATGGACCAGTGGACGCGCACGTGGCACCGGGCGATCTTCCACCTGCCGTCTTCGATCGCATAGTCGTCGTCGTAGTCGAGTGCGCTCACCCGCTCCGTGCGGGCACGCAGGTCGACCTGCCGGAACCGCAGCGTCCAGGCGCCGGTGGCGGTGCCGTCGCCGGTGAGTTCGATGCTGGGGTGCATGCCGTGGTGCATGTCGAGCACGATGTACCGGTCGTCGACGCGTTCGAGGGCGATGCGGGCGTAAACGTCGACGAGAGCGTCGGCGTCGTCGAAGCTGCCGAGGGCGGGGCCGTAATAGATGTCGGCGCCCGTCGCGACGAAACAGTCGCGCATGGCCTTCGGGTCCTTGGCGTCGCACGCGCGGAAATACCGGTGCTTGAGCATCCGGATCTCCTCGAGCGCTTCGAGGCGGGCCAGTCGCTCTTCGACGGTCATGGCGTCGTCCTTCCGTCCTGCGGATACAGCGGCGAGCGGACCGTAGCGCCGGGGGGCTCCTCTCGGCATCGGTCGTCCCGGTGATCGGACCGTGGCGTCATCCTGTCATAGAACTTGTTGCAGAAATATCCACGCAACACCTTCCGTGGCGGTACACACGTGTGCAGAATGCTCGGCATGCCGATGCGCACCGCCCGACTGCTCACCGCGGCCCTGACGATGCTGCTCATGCCCCTCGTCGCAGGTCCCGTCGCGGCCGCCGCTCCGACAGGGTCCGTGTCAGGCACGGGCGACGCCGGGTTCTACCTCCCGCCCGACCCGCTGCCCGACGGTGCGGCCGGCGACGTCCTGCGCGCCGAACCGGCCGTCGCGCCGGCGCTCGACGCCACCGCCACCCGCGTGATGTACCGCAGCGAGAACGCCACGGGCGGCCCGACCGCCGTCACCGGCACGGTGTTCGTGCCGTCGCAACCCTGGGCCGGTGACGGCCCGCGCCCGACGATCGTCCTCGGCCCGGGCACGCAGGGCATGGGCGATCAGTGCGCGCCGTCGAAGTTGACCCATCACGCCCAGGAGTACGAATACCTGCACATCGTGCCGCTGCTGGCGCGGGGCTACGCCGTCGCGATGACCGACTACGAGGGCCTCGGCACACCCGGTGTGCATCCCTACCTGAACCGCGTCTCGCAGGGGCACGCCATGCTCGACATGGCCCGTGCCGCCCTGCGGCTGACCGACCGCGGCATCGACGAGGGCACCCGCATCGGCTTCTGGGGCTACTCACAGGGCGGCATGTCGTCGGCGGCGGCCGCGGAGCTGGCGGACACCTACGCTCCCGAGCTGCCCGTCGTCGCCGCGGTCGCGGGTTCACCGCCGGCGTCGCTCGCCGATCTCGCCGTCGCCGGCGGCGGCTCGCTGCTCTCCGGCGGAATCGGCTGGGTGGTCAACGGATTCGCCGCGGCCTATCCGCAGTTGCGGGAGGAACTGCTGAGTGTGTTCAATCCCGCCGGACGCGACATCCTCGCGCGCGCCGAGACGTACTGCATCTACGACGCGCCGCGCATGAATCCGTTCTTCCCGACGACCTGGTACACGGTCGACGGCCGGCCCATCGCCGAGCACCTGGCCGCCGAACCGTGGGCGTCGCTGGTGCACGAGCAGCAGCTCGGCAACATCGCCCCCGCCATCCCGACGTTCGTCGCGCAGAACACGACCGACGACTTCGTCCAGGTGAGCGGCGTCGACACCATGGTCGGGAAGTGGTGCGCGGGAGGAACATCCGTCACCTATCGCCGCTACGGCATCCCGCCGGTGCTCACCGGGACGGGTGCGGGTCACGGGATCGGCCTGATCCCGGCCGCCGTGGAAGGCCTGGACTGGATGGACCGGCGGTTCGCGGGCGCGCCCGACGAGAACACCTGCACCGGCTGACGGCCGCCGGCCGACCGCGGTGACATGATGCGGTCGACGACCGCGGTGGCATGATGCGGTCGACGACCGCGGCACCGGGAGGACCTCGTGATCGACGAATCGGAGATGACGCACCTGCGGCGGTGTGTGGAACTGGCGCGGGAGGCGCTGGACGCCGGCGACGAGCCGTTCGGCTCGGTGCTGGTGTCGGCCGACGGCACGAGCCTCGCCGAGGACCGCAACCGCGTCGCGGGCGGGGACCGGACCCGGCACCCCGAGTTCGAACTGGCCCGCTGGGCCGCCGCGCACATGGGCGAAGCCGAGCGCGCCAGCGCGACGGTGTACACGTCCGGCGAGCACTGCCCGATGTGCGCGGCCGCGCACGGATGGGTGGGGCTGGGCCGCGTCGTGTACGTGGCGTCCTCGGCGCAACTGGTCGGCTGGCTGGAAGAGCTGGGCGTGCCGCCGGCGCCCGTCCGGGCCCTGCCGATCCAGGAGGTTGCGCCCGGGGTGACCGTCGAGGGGCCGGTACCGGAACTCCTCGACGAGGTGCGTGCCCTGCATCGTCGGTGTCACGGACACGCGGTGTGACTGTTCCGTGACACGCTGGGTCACGGCCGGGTGACAGCCAATCGATGTTGATCACGGGTTGTGTTCGACTGCGGCGCTTTGCAGTTCCTGTACCCGTACCTGGGTCGACCATTGAACCGGTCGGGCTGGTCAACGGTCGAAAGGAACGCCCATGAAGGGCTCGAAGCTCGGACGCGCAGCGGTCGCCCTCGCGGCGCCGCTCGCATTGATGACGGGCCTCGCGCCCACGGCATCGGCAGTGGACCCCTACCCGTACGGCAGCTGGAGCGTGAGCGTGCGGGAGCACACGATCACGGTCAAGTTCATCTACTACCGCGCCCCCGAGGCGGACTACCCGCACTACTGCAACGCGGTGATCGACGAGATTCCCCTGGTGAAGAGCGCGAAGATTTACTACGCCGACTACGAAACCGTGAAGTTCGACAACGTGCCCGACGGCGACTACACGGTCGACGCGGACTGCCAGGACGACGACCACGTGTACCGGAGCGTCGGTTCGATCGACGTCTCGATCCCCGGCCCGGCGCAGACACGGTTCGTCGGCAGCCACCACTTCTCCTTCGGCTGAGTCCTGACCGCTCGCCGGGGCGGGAGGAGTCATAGACAACGGCGGCTCGACTCCACGGGGGTCGGGCCGCCGTTGCCGCTGTCCGGCGTCCCGAAGTCCCTCGCGTGGTCGATCGGACGGCGCTCAGCCCCGCAGGAAGTCCGCGACTAGTTCGTTGAACTCCGCGGCCCGCTCGATCTGCGTCCAGTGCCCGCAACGAGCGAAGACGTGCAGGTCCGCGTCCTGCAGCAGGTGCAGCATGGTCCACGAGACCTCCGGCGGCACGACCTTGTCCTCCCGTCCGTGAATCAGGAGCGAGGGCGTGCGGATCGACCGCACTTGCTCCTCGGTGATACCGAGCTCGTTGCCTTTGTGCCGGGGGTCGAGGAACATCGCGCGGTAGGCGTCGAAGGTTTCCAGGCTCGCCTGGTAGCGAATGCGGACCAGCTCGTCGGTGATGATGGACGGGTTCACCGCAAAGTAGTCGAGCAGCAGTGCCCGCATGTTCTCCAGGGAGGGTGCATAGGCGCGCAGGGCCTTCAGCCCGTCGGTCACGGTCATCCCGACGCCGGGCGAGCCCATGAGGACCATTCGGGAAATCCGTTCCGGATGGCGTTCGGCGAGGTCGAGCGCCATCCGTCCGCCCAGCGAGTTGCCGACCAGCGACACCCGATCGAGCTCCAGCACGTCGAGCAGGCCGAGGATGTGGTCGCTCCAGGTGCGAAGTGAGTAGACGATGTCCCCGGGACGCGAGGTGGCCCCGTATCCCACGGTGTCCGGTGCGATCACTCGGAAGTGCTCGGCAAGCCCGGGAATGGTGTGTTGCCAGTTCGCCCAGCCCGACACTCCGGGGCCGGATCCATGAAGCAGCACAACGGGATCGCCGCTGCCGGCCTCGAGGTAGAACGTGTCGATCGGTCCGGCGGTGACACCGGGCACGGCGACTCGGCGGCCCTGGGCGAGGTCGGTGGTGGTCATCGTGGTTCCTGTCCCGCCCGGCCACCGGCACCGCCGGCGTAGGCTTCGTCGGGCTTGCCGGAGAACACGGCGAAGCACTTGTTGGAGTTGAATACGTCGGTGGTGACGAGTGTCGACCAGGTCAGTGGCAGCCCGAGTTCGTGCATCGCGCCCAGCAGGCAGTACCAGTTGAGCATCTCGTGTTGGCCGGACTCGACGATCTCGGTGCCGCTCACCGCACGCCAGGTGTCGACGTCCCCGTGCACGAAAGCGTCGTAGAGCCGCTCGTCGACCGGGGTGTCCGGACGGAGATGCCAGAGCTTGTCGGTGAGGAAGGCATGCGACCAGCTCGACGAGGCCACCAGGGCGACCCGCTTGTCGGTCGCGGCGAACGCGCGCGCTACGGCGGCGCCGAGATCGAAGCAACGGTTCGGGGTCGGGCCGACCGGGTCGAGCTGTTCGTCGGCGATGTCGGCGAATCGAGCGAGGCCGCCCTTGCGGGCAATCGCATGCTGGCCATAGCAATTGACGGTGATCGGCACGATCGGATAGGGAAGCTTCGATCCCGCGTTCTCGTAGTCGAGAAAGATCTGTGTGTTGAGGATGGCGTGCGGGAAATGGGCCTCGGCGCGCTTGCGATACGAGTATGCCATGTCGAAGCCGTTCTCGATCAAGGCATTTGCCAGGCTCCGCGCGGCCTGCGGGTCGCCGTGCAGGGTGATCGTGAAGTCGTCGGGTAGTCCCCAGGCATTGGGGCTGCCGCGCTCGTTCATCACCTCGAACGCCGGGACCTCGAGGTCGTCGTAGGCCAGCACGCAGAACGGCGGCACGACCTCTTCGCGGAAGTTCTCGTACTGGTCGTCACCCCATACCACCACGAGGTCCGGTTCGAACTCGTCGAGTGCGGCCCTGCACCGGGCGAGGTGGTCGACCAGCTCGGCACGATGCGCGGCTGCGGCGGCCGTGCCGCCGTCGTCGTCCCATTCGCGGCGCATCCGGGCCGGCCAGTTCGCCGGATCCTTCAGGTCTTCCGGGATGTCCGGGTCGGTCAGGGTCCACCGCAGTAGCCCTGCCATGTGCTCGTCGGTGCCGGCGAGCAAGGGATAGTGAGTGATCCCCAACCCGAGGAATTCTGCCATGACTCCTCCTCATGCATTCGGCATCGCTGCCGAGACAAACCTTACGGAATCATGTATGCACAATTCAAGGGATGGAGCACAATTGTCGGCAACTATTCCGGCGCGACCGGCGAACGAGTGGGATCCACCGCCCGCACCAGGTCCTGACGGTGCAGTCCCAGGCACTTGTCCAGCGCCTCGCGGTCACCGTCGCGGATGGCGGCCACGATCTCGACGTGCACGGCGATGCTGTGCCGGTACATCTCCTCGTGGTCGGGCAGCAGTTCGACGCGCGTGGCCGCACCGCCGATGATCGCGGCGATCGCCTCGTACATGCCCGCCAGCACGGGGATCCGGGCGGCTCGCGCGATCGCCAGATGCAGCCTCAGGTTTGCATCCAGGAAGTCGCGCGGCGTGCCCGCCGACCGCATCGACTCCAGTGCCCATTCCATGTCGCGGATGTCCGTCGGGCCCGCCCGCTCTACGGCAACCCTGGTCAGGACGTCCTCCAAGTGCATGCGGGCCTCGAACAGATCCAGTGGATCCGTTCCTGTTCCGGAGAACCACAGGTCGAGCGCTCCGAGCCGGACCTGTGGCGGCCGGCTCGCAACGAACACCCCGCCGCCGGGCCCGGGCTTGACCACCACGAGCCCGCGGTCGCGCAAGATCCTCAACGCCTCGTTGATCACGGTCGGGCTGACCCTGAAACGCTCCATGAGGTCCGTACGTCGGCCGAGGGAGGTCCCCACCGGGGTGTGCGCGGCGAGCAGCTCGTTCTCCACTTCGACGGCGACCTGTTGTGCCCGCGAGAGCGACCGCTGGGCCTGCTTCTTTCCGGGGCCGTCCGCTGTCCGCGAGTGAGTCCTAGTCGATGACGTCATCAGGTTCGACCTCTTCCCAGGGCTGTGAACTGCGTATATGCCGGAGACGCCGGCGCAGGGCCGTAGTCCGACCTCAATCGTATCTGCAGGATTGGCGAGATTCGCGCGCTGTGAGCCCCCGGGTGTGGGGTGTAGCGGGCGTGCCGGCGCGGGAAGGTGGACCAACGTAATCATCTTGAATCCTGTAGTCATGATTTGTTACGGTTTCGATCACCCCGTCGGAACATCGACCCCGCGGGCGTCGTCGAGGGAGCCAGCATGAGCACGCACGTGAACGGCAACGCCGGATCTCCGCTTCCTCTCGGGGCGATCGACGTCCACACCCACGCGATCGGCACCCGGCTTCCGGACTTGTCCGGCCGACCGGGACGCTGGCCGTCCATCGAACTCCTCGATCCCCGACGCGCCCAGCTCCTGCTCGGCGGTCGCCCCTACCGCGAGATCGACCACCGGTGCTGGTCCGCCCAGCGCCGACTCGTCGACATGGACGCCGAGGGGATTGCAGCACAGGTCGTCTCGCCCATTCCTGTCACGTTGTGTCACGACCAGCCCGCCGACGGTGCACGGATCCTGGCTGTGGCGCAGAACGATGCCCTCGCCGCACTGGTCGCCGAGGCACCGGGGCGGCTGTACGCCCTCGGCGCCGTTCCCTTGCAGGACCCCGACGCCGCGGTCGCCGAGCTCTCCCGCTGCATCGACGAACTGGGTTTCCTCGGTGTCGAAATCGGTACTCGCGTCGGCACGCGAGAGCTGGCCGACCCCGCATTCGACGAGTTCTTCGCTGCTGCGGCCGAGCGCTCGGCACTGGTGCTGGTGCACCCGGTGGACACGACGCTGGACCCGCGGCTGTCGATGTTGGGCCTGGAGTTCGGGCTGGGGATGCCCATGGAGACAACGACCGCCGCGGCGGCGCTGCTCACGGGGCGGACCCGCACTCCGGGCGTGCGCCTGTGCCTGGCCCACGGCGGCGGCGCCCTACCTGCGATCTTGCCCCGGCTCGACCGAGGCGCCGTTCTTTCCGGCACGCCCGGACCGGCGCCGAGCGAGCGGGCCCGGGACCTGTGGTGCGATTCCCTCACCTACGACGCGGCGGCACTCGGCCAGGCTGTCGCCCGATTCGGCGGCGAGCACGTCCTGCTGGGCACCGACTACCCCTTCGCTGCACGCGAGACACCGCCCGGAGCCGTCCTCGGCGCCTGCTCCGACGAGCTCGCGGCCGCGATCCGCCGCGACAACGCCGCCGAGCTCATTGCCACGGTTCGCCCGCTCACCGGACCGGCAAACGCCCGCTGACGACGAACTCCCACTGACCCGTAACCAGCGGGCAGGAGCGGCGGCAGTGGGGGGGCGGAGCTGAAGGACCGTGGAGCGGCCGTCGACGAGCGTCCGTGGCCGAGGTGGCTGTTCCACCGGGGCACTCAGGTGCAGGGGCCGGGTGTGGTGCGAGTCGGGGTTGCCGTGCCGCTGTCAGGTCTGGCAGAACCTGCACGCCACCGCGACCACTCCCGGTACCGACCCTCGTTTCATCCGGATATCCGGGTGCAGAGCGGCCACACTCCATCCCAGCACCGAGGAAAGCTCCGTCTCGGCGAGGCCGGCACTACGTACTGCTGTCCGGCGATCCATCCCCTGTCTCGCGTAGGCATACCTGTGCTCGTTCGCAACCACGCACCATCACAATGTGCTTCGGTCCCGGCGCCTGCGACGGAACCAGGACTCGCTCAGGGATGTTCGTGTACCCCGGGGCAGGTGCAGCCCCGGGGTACGCGACTCAGGGCCGTAATTCGGGGAACTGGTCGTCGCGCCATTCACCGGCACCGGCGACGCCGGATTCTTCGCGGCCACGCAGTTCCACGCGGCGGATCTTGCCGGAGATGGTCTTCGGCAGGTCGGCGAACTCCAGGCGGCGTACGCGCTGGTACGGCGCGAGGTTCTCGCGGGCGTGCCGCAGGATGGCCAGTGCCGTCGCCCGCGTCGGCTCGTGACCCGGCGCTAGGCTGACATAGGCCTTGGGCACGGCCAGCCGGACTTCGTCGGGGGCCGGCACGACCGCGGCCTCGGCGACCGCCGGATGCTCGATCAGCACGCTTTCCAGCTCGAACGGCGAGATCTTGTAGTCACTGGCCTTGAACACGTCGTCCGTGCGCCCGACGTAGAAGATGTAGCCGTCCGCGTCCCGGGAAGCGACGTCGCCGGTGTGGTAGAAGCCTCCTGCCATCGCCTCGGCGTTGCGTTCGGGATCGCCCAGGTAGCCGGTCATCAGGCTTATCGGCCGCGCTGTCAGATCGACGCAGAGCTCGCCCTCTCCGACACCGTCGACCCGCGCGCCGGTCACCGGATCGACCAGCACGACCGGAACACCGGGCAACGGCAGACCCATCGATCCGGGCTTGACCGGCATGCCGGGTACGTTCCCGACAGCCAATGGCAGCTCGGTCTGGCCGAACCCGTCGCGGACCGTCAATCCCCATTGCCGCCGCACTTGATCCATGACTTCGGGGTTCAGCGGTTCTCCCGCGGAAAGCAGCTCACGCAGCTGCGCGGGGCCGCCGGAGAGGTCGGCGTTGATCAGCATTCGCCACACCGTCGGTGGGGCACAGAACGTGGTCACGCCGGCCCGGCGGATCTGTTCGAGCAACGTGGCGGCATCGAAGCGGGAATAGTTGTAGACGAAGATCGTCGCTTCGGCGATCCACGGGGCGAAGAAGCAACTCCAGGCGTGCTTCGCCCAGCCCGGCGAGCTGATGTTCAGGTGTACGTCCCCGGGTGCGGCTCCGACCCAGAACGAGGTTGCGAGGTGCCCGAGGGGGTAGGACACCTGCGTGTGCTCGACGAGTTTGGGCCGGCTCGTGGTGCCGGAGGTGAAGTACAGCAGCTGGGGGTCGTGCGGAGCGGTGCCGGGGTGCGTTGCACGGGGAACGTCCAGCGCGTATGCGTCGGCGAAGCTCACCCAGCCGGCAGGTGCCTCATGCGCGTCGCCGACCACGAAACGCGTGTACTTGCCCTCGATCTCGTCGAACTTGGTGGTGTCGGCGATGTTGGCGATGACGTGCCGGGCACCGCCCCGGTCGATGCGATCGGCCAGATCCACCGGGCCGAGCGCGGTGGTCGTGGGCATGATGACCGCACCGAGCTTCATGACCGCGAGCATGGCCTCCCAGAGTTCGACCTGGTTGTTCAGCATGAGGACGACTCTGTCTGCCCGGGCCACTCCGTGGGCGGCCAGATGGGCGGCGACCTGATCGGACCGGCGTGCGAGTTCGTCGAAGGTGTACTTCGCCTCGGCGCCGTTCTCTTCCACGATCCACAGGGCCACCCGGTCGTTGCCCCGTGCGATCGCATCGAACCAGTCCACGGCCCAGTTGAACCGCTCCCCGAGATCCGGCCAGGTGAACTCGTCGACCGCCTTGCGGTAGTCGCGGCCGAGATCCTGGAGCAGATCGCGTGCCGACCGGTAGAGCTCGGTTGCCCGGCCGTGGGTCGAAAGTTGTTCAGGATCAGATGTACCCGAGACACGGGATGTGTCGTCGACGTGGGATACGCCGGTCATGGCTCACCTTTCCGGGTCTGCACCCTGGATGTGGGATCGGTCGGTCTGTGGCGCGGCGACGTGTCAGCCCATGCTGCTGCCGCCGTTCACACTGATCACCTGTCCGGTAACGAAGCCGGATTCCGGGCGAAGGAGATAGGCGACGGCCCCGGCGACTTCGTCGGGAACAGCGGGGCGGCCCATCGGAATGAGTCGCACCGCGTCCTCGACGACCGGCCGTAGAACGTCGGGGAGGCGGTCTCCTTCGATCGCGGCGGCCAGCTCCGCGGTCAGGGTGTAGGCCGGCGCGACGGTGTTCACGGTGATGCCTGCGGGTGCGAACTCGCGCGCCAATCCGACGGCGAACGCGTGCACCCCGCCTTTGGCGGCGTTGTAGACCGCGTGGGCGGTGAGGCCGTTGCGCACGGACTCGGCGCCGATGTTGACGATGCGTCCTCCGCCGTTGTCGACGAGATGGGGGAGCAACGCCATGCTGGCCCGCAGCGTGGTCCACAGGTTGTTGTCGATGGTCGACTTCAGCGTCTGCTCGGTATGCTGGAGCGTCGGCGCGATGACGCCCCCGCCGGCGTTGTTGACGAGTCCGTACACCGGGCCGAAAGTCTCCGTGGCCGCGGTGAGCATCGCGTCCGCGGCGCCCGGGAGCGCCAGATCACCGACGAATCCCGCGGGCTCGGGAACGCCGGGGGGTGCGCTCAGCGCCCCGAGCCCGCGATGGAGTTCGTCCTCGTCACGGGCAGCGACGAGCAACGACGCGCCGTCGGCGAGCAACCTGCGGGTGATCGCGAGACCGATGCCGGTCGCTCCTCCCGTGACGATCACGGTGCGGCCCCGCAACGGTGCCCCGTCCAGTTCGGCGTTCACAGGATGATCGCGACGTCGGACACCTGGCGCAGGCTTCCCATGCGCAGCACGCACCGCTTCGACGCGATCCGCAGGTGCCCGTCGACGACGCGCAGTCGATAGTGGTAGCGGCCGGCGTAGGTGTAGGAGCGTTCGCCGCGGAAGCGCCAGACGACGAACTCGGCGACCACCGGAAGCTCGGCCGCACCGTCGGTGCCGTCGACGACCGGGCGCAGCCGCACGTTGGACACCTGGTGGCTGGTGGCCGAGTGCGGGTATTCCCGGTGTGCCCGGCGGGAATTGAGTCGCTCCACGCGGCAGGACAGACGCAGGTGGTCGTCGTCGACGAGCACCAGGTCCCGGGCCGGGTCGGCGTCGGGGGTGTCGTTGCAGGGCACGACGTAGCGGCAGTCGTCGGTGTAGAGGGTGATCCAGGTGTCGAGGTCCCAGTCGTCGAGCAGTTCGGCCTCGAGGTAGAGCAGGTCCTCGACTCGGCTGCGGGTGACCTGACGAAGGTCGTCGACCTGCGGGGACGGCGCCGGCGCGGCCTTCGGAGTCTCGGGTGCGGTGGTGGTCATCGGGCCTCTCCGATCATCTGCTCGTTCCAGCGTCGCCAGAAGGCACGCATCTGCTCTTCGTCGTTGGCCTCGGGCATGCGCGCCATGCCGCGTGAGATGTCGTTCCACTCCACTCCGCCGCTGTGGAAGCCTTGCTGGCAGGACTCGAGGGCTTCGATGTCGTCCGGGGTGGCGAAGCCACCGGGGCCCAGGAAGGTGAGGAAGCTGTCGAGACGGCGCTGCCGCAGCTGGGGTTGCTCCTGACTCGGAGCGAGCTCCCAGGCGGTGATCTCCATCCGGTCCGCGGAGACAGGCATGAACGTGCGTACGGTAACTGCCATGATGTCGTTGATCACCAGGTTCGGGTAGATCAACAGGTTGCGGTTGACGTCGGCCATGCGCGAGGCGCGCTCTTCGCCGTGCTTGGCCACGAGTTCGGCGCGCAGCCGGCCGATCTCCTCGCGCGCGCCCTCACCGAACAGTGGCTCCCACTTCGCCACCGGTCGGCCCCACGGTGCGGTGTATTCGAGTACCGCGTGCCCGTTGCCCAGGGCCTTCGCCGTGCCCTGGACCCCACCCGCGAGGTCGGTGCCCAGCGCTACCAGGTACTTGAAGTAGGTGTCGTGGGTGCTGACCGCGTGGTAGCCGTCGATGCTGTTCTCCGCCAGGAGTTTCCAGTTGGCATTGATCGCGTACTCGTTGGTTCCGGAGATGATTTCCGCGTCCTCGACCGCGTCGACGACGAGGTCGAGGTACTCCGTGGCGCCCGCCAGGTAGTCGACCAGGGGCACGATGTCGGGATCGTAGGAGAGGAAGACGAAGCCGCGGTAGCTGTCGACCTTGGCGGCGGGCCGGAGCCCGAGTTTGCCGAAGTCGAGGTCGTCGCCGTACGCCTGGCGGTCCGGGATGCCCACCAGTTCGCCGTCGGTGTTGAACGACCAGGCATGGTAGAAGCACGAGAAGATCTTCGCGTTGCCACGTTCGGCGCGGCAGACCATTGCGCCGCGGTGGGTGCAGGTGTTGTGGAAGACGTTCACCTGCCCCGATCGTCCGCGGACCATGAAAACCTGGCGTCCGCCGACGGGGCGGCGCACGTAGTCGCCCTTCTTGCGGATTTCCGACTCGTGGCCGACGTAGAGCCAGCTGTGCGCGAAGACCCGCTCGAGTTCCATCGCATGGACCTCCGGTGAGGTCATGGTGGAGCGGTGGACACGGAAGCTGTGTGCTTCACGATCGTCCTCGACGAACGGTCCGTGGGGTGTCGGTAGTTGGGTCGTCGGGTCGTCTGTGACGGTCATCGGTGCCTCTCTGGGATTGGGCCGAGGTTGGTGCGGGAGGGGATCCGAGGGGCCGGATCGGTGCAGTCGGGCGGTCGCTAGAACCGGATGACACCGCGGATGTTGGTGCCGGCACGCATGTCGTCGTATCCCTGGTTGATGTCGTCGAGGGCGTACTCGGTGGTGATCAACTCGTCGAGCTTCAGGTAGCCGGCCTGGTAGAGGTCGAGCAGCTTGGGGATGTCTGCGCGCGGGCTCGACGAGCCGAACAGCGAACCCTTGATCTTCTTCTCGTAGAGGATCAATTCGAGGATCGGTACCGGGATGCCGACGGCGGCGGCGTTGCCGAGCGCGGTGACGACGACCGTGCCCTGCTTGCGAATACCGGCGAATGCCTGCGCGATGTGGTCGCCGGTGATGACGCCGACGGTGACGATCGCGACGTCGGCGCCCTGGCCGTTGGTGAAGCTCTTCGCGATCTCGATGGCCTCCTCGACGGTGGCGACCGCGTGCGTGGCACCCAGAGAGAGCGCCGTGTCCCGCTTGAAGGCGACGGGGTCGACCACGATCACCCGTGCCGCACCGGCATGCACGGCACCCTGGACGGCGTTCGCGCCGATGCCGCCGACACCGAGGATCAGCACGGTGTCGCCGGGTTGCACCTTGCCGGTGTTGACCGCCGAGCCCCAGCCGGTCCCGACTGCGCAGCCGAGCAGGCACGCCTTTTCCAGCGGGGTGTCCGCCGGGACTTTGATGGCGGAGTCGACGGCGACCGTCGTGTATTCGGAGAAGGTGGAGATGCCGAGTGCCTGGGCGACGGGGGTGCCGTCCTCGAGCTGCAGTCGGAAGCTCGTCGGGTCGTCCCAGCGCGAGCCGACCAGGACGTTGGCGCCGAGGTCGCAGAGGTTCTGGTGCCCGGTGGAGCACCAGCGGCATTTTCCGCAGGCCGGCAGGAACGAGAAGATGACCTTGTCTCCCGGTTCGAAGCCGGAGGTGTTCGGGCCGACCGACTCGACGATGCCGGCGCCCTCGTGTCCACCGCAGACCGGGTAGACGGCGACGGGGAGGTCACCGGTGGCCATGTGGTCGTCGGAGTGGCACAGCCCTGAGGCGACCATCCTGACTCGGATCTCGTTCTGTCGGGGTTCGTCGACGACGAGGTCGACGATTTCGAACTTGCCAGGGGCTTGGCGGAGAACGGCGCCGCGGCTTTTCATGAGGACTCCTCGGGTGTGGGTCGGTGAGACGGGTTCTGCTCAGGCCTGCGCGGCCGAGGCGTCGAGATAGATGGTCTTGAGGACCTGGTAGCTGTGCAGGGCCTCGGGTCCGAGTTCACGGCCGATGCCGCTGGCCTTGATTCCGCCGAAGGGGGCGACGGGGTCGTTGACGTAGGCGTTGATGCCGATGCTGCCGGTGCGCACCCGGCGGGCGACGGCCTCGCCGCGCTCCGGGTCTGTGGTCCAGACGCTGCCGCCCAGGCCGTAGTCCGAGGCGTTGGCGATGGCAACCGCCTCGTCCTCGTCGGTGTACGGGATCACCGACAGGACCGGCCCGAAGATCTCCTCCTGGGCGATGGTGTGGTTGTTGTCGACCTCGGCGAACACGGTCGGCTGCACGTACCAGCCGTGGTCGAGGCCCGCCGGCCGGCCGCCGCCGGCGGTCAGCCGGGCCCCTTCGGCCTTCCCCTTGGCGATGTAGGACTCGACCCGATCGCGCTGCCGTGCGGACACCAGCGGACCGATCTGAGTGGTCTCGGCCAGAGGATCACCGATCCGCAGGGAGGACACGAGCCCGCTGACGGTGTCGACGACCTCGGCGTATCGCGATCGGGGGGCCAGTACGCGGGTCGAGAGCCAGCAGATCTGACCGTTGTTGAGAAGTGTCGAGGCGAAGAAGCTCTCGATCGTCGAGGCCAGGTCGGCGTCGTCGAGGACGATCGCGGCGGACTTGCCGCCGAGCTCGAGGGTCACCGGGCGCAGCAGGCGCCCGCATGTCTCGGCGATCGTCCGGCCGGCCGCCGTCGATCCGGTGAACGAGACCTTGTCCACCTGCGGATGGGCTACCAGGTAGGCCCCGATCTCGCCTCCACCGGGCACGACGTTCAGTACGCCTGCCGGCAGCTGTGCCTCGGCGGCTGCCTCGGCCATCAGCATGGCGTCGAGGACCGTCTCTGGAGCAGGTTTGAGCACGACCGTGCATCCGGCGGCGAGGGCGGGGGCGAGCTTGAGGAACGTGATTCCCTGCGGGACGTTCCACGGGACGATCGCGCCGACCACGCCGATCGGCTCACGGATCACGCGCGCCTTCCCGCCGAGCATGCCCTGCCGGGTCTCCTCCTGGGGGGTGTCGGCGACCAGGCCGGAGTAGTAGCGCAGCAGCAGGGCCGGGAACCCGCCCTCGAACTGCTGAGCGAGCCAGATCGGCATACCGTTCTGCGAGCTCACGCGGGTCGCGGTTTCGGGGGCGCGCTTCTCCAGTGCCACGGCGAAACGCTCGAGCGCCTCGCGGCGGCGCGCCGGATCCCAGCGGGACCAGCCCCGAGGGTCGTCGAATGCCCGGCGGGCGGCGGCGACGGCGTCGTCGATGTCCCGTTCGCTCGCTTCCGGGACGCTGCCGAGGCGTTCCTCGGTGGCCGCGGCCCGCACCTCGACGGTGCGCGACGATGACGGGTCGGCCCAGCTTCCGTCGATGTAGAACTGCTGATAGTCGGTCGTGCCGGTGAGTGCGGTCATGGGGTGCGGCTCCTTTGTAGCGCGGTCCCGGAAATGGGGTGAGGAAAGGGGGTGGCCCCGCAGGTGGGGTCCGGCGCCGGGTCAGCCGTTGGAATCGGGCACGACTACTCGGGCGCCCTCGCACGCGGCGTTGACGATGAGTTGGCATGACAACCGGGAGCGCTCGTCGACATCCTCGGCGTACTCGAGCAGGTCGCGTTCTTCGTCGGTGGCCGCGTCGAACAGCTCGGCGTACTCGGGGTCGACGTGTACGTGGCAGGTCGCGCAGGAGCAGCTGCCGCCGCACTCGGCGACGATGCCGGGCAGGTTGTTGCGAACCGACCCGTCCATGATGCTCTGTCCCACTGGGACATCGACGATGTGGGCGGTTCCGTCGGGGACGAGATAGGTGATCTTGGGCATGGTATTCCTCGGATCGTGCAGGTGGGGTGGTACGTCGCAGGCCGGCGCGATGGCGTCAGTGGACGGCGTCGCGCAGGGCGACACCGGGATCGGCCAGTCGGCCGGGATCGACAGGTGTGCCGGCGCCGATCCACTTCTTTCCGGCCATGAATTCCGGTGCGGCATTGGCGGACTCGACCG
Source organism: Rhodococcus sp. ENV425 (assembly GCF_002887785.1). Taxonomy (NCBI): domain Bacteria; kingdom Bacillati; phylum Actinomycetota; class Actinomycetes; order Mycobacteriales; family Nocardiaceae; genus Rhodococcus; species Rhodococcus sp. ENV425. The sequence goes on along the minus strand of NZ_PCZU01000271.1, from coordinate 8,355 downwards.
CGAGGGGGATTCCGTCGCGTAGGTGGAAGAGAGCGAAGCGCCCCGACTCGGGGTTCCCGCGGCAGACGATGTCGGCCCCAGGTCGCACGACGCCGGCGATCTTCAGCTTCAGGTCGAACTGGTCGGACCAGAACCACGGCGTCTCGGGCTGCGGCGACGGTGTGCCGAGGATCGCGGCTACCGCCTGCCGGGATTGTTCGGTCGCGCTCGGGATGCTCTCGAGTCGCCCGATGCTGTCGAGTCCGGGCACACGCCGGCAGGTCACGTCGCCGATGGCGAGGATCGCGGGATCGCTTGTGCGAGCGAACTCGTCGACGACGATGCCACCGGCCGGGCCGCGCTCCAGGTCGCAGGCTGCGGCCAACTCGTCGCACGGCAGGGCGCCGATCCCGATCAGCGCTGCGGTGCAGTCGATCGTCTCCCCGTCGTCGAGGACGACGCGTTGCACCTGCCCCTCGGTGCCCTCGAGCCCGACGACCCCGACACCGGTCCGCACGACCGTGCCCTGTGCGGTGTGCCGCGCGGTGAGGATCGTCGACAGTTCGGGGCTCGCGACCCGGGCCAGGACCCGGTCCTCGCGTTCGAGGATCACCGCGTCTGCGCCGGCGGAGCGAACGACTGCCGCCACTTCGAGGCCGATGTAGCCGCCGCCGATGATGGCGAGGGTGCGGCCTTCCGTGACCCACTTGCGCAGGGCTCGGGCGTCGCCGAGGGTGCGAAGCGCGCCGACCCCGGCCAGCTCCGCTCCCGCGACCGGCAGGGGGCGGGGGCGGGAGCCAGTGGCGAGGACCAGCACGTCGTACCCGATCCGCTCGCCGGAGGCCGTGACGACCCGGCCGGACCCGCGGTCGATTTCGGTGACCTGTTCACCGAGACGCACCGTGACCTCCTGCTCGCGGTAGAACTCCGGGGGGCGCAGCCACTGCTCGAGGTCACCCTCGGCGAACTTCTTCGACAGCGGCGGCCGGTGGTACGGGTAGTCGAGTTCCTCACCGAGCATCGTGATCTTGCCGGTGTGCCCCTCCTGCCGGAGCAGGCCCACGAGTGAGGCCGCGGCATGCCCGGCACCGACGACCACCACACCCCGGGCGGCGCCGGGGGGAGCGGTGGTCACGCGAGCTCCAACCGGACCGGCAGGCTCTTCAGCCCGCCGACAAAGTTGGTCTGGGTCACCTTGCGTTCCCCGGTGATCTCGATCGAGCGGATGCGCGGCAGCAACTCCTCGAACATGATCCGCAACTCCTGCTTGGCCAGGTGCTGACCGGTGCACATGTGCGGGCCGTATCCGAAGGCCATGTGCCGGTTGGGCTTGCGGGTGATGCGGAATTCGTCCGGGGCGTCGAAGACGTCGGTGTCGCGGTTGCCGGACTGGTAGAGCAGCATCAGCCGGTCACCGGCTTTGATGTGTCGACCGCGCAGCTCGTAGTCCTCGGTGGCCTGGCGCATGAAGTGCTTCACCGGGGAGCACCAGCGCAGGCCCTCGTTGATCAGGTCTCCGATGAGGGTGGGATCCTGCTGGACCGCGGCGAGCTGATCGGGGTGGTGGGCGAGTGCTTCGAGGGTGCCGGCCAGGGTGGAGGTGGTCGTGTCGTGCCCGGCGGTCGCGATCGTCACGAACCAGCTGTAGGCGAACTGCTTGGGCCAGTACTCGCCGTCGGCCTGTCGCGCGTTGGCGATGATCGAGGCGAGGTCCTCGCGCGGGTTGGCGCGGCGATCCTCCACCAGTACGTCGAAGTACGCGAAGAAGTCGGCAATGGCGGCGGCCCACTGCTTGGCCGCGGCCTCCGGGCTGAGGGGTTCGACGTCGGCGCGGACCTCGTCCGGATCGGCCGTGCCGAAGAACTCCTGGGTCAGAGCCATCATGCGCGGCTCGTCCTCTTCGGGAACGCCGAAGAGGGTCATGACGACGTGCAGCGGATAGAAGATCGCGAAATCCTTGACGAGATCGAGTTCGTTCCCCCCGGGGCGCAGCCTCCGTGCGATTGCCTCCGTGGCCAGCGCCCGGATGCGATCCTCCCAACGCTTGAGGTTGGCGGGCCGGAACCAGTCGCTAGCGACGTCCTTGACCGCGGTGTGCTCCGGCGGATCGAGATAGGGCAGGGCGTCGAGGATGCGCAGGCTCCCGCCGGTGAGGCTCTTGGTGAACGCGTCGCCGGCCTGGTTGGTCAGGATGGGGTTGTGGGTGCCGGGGTCGGACCCTCCGCCGTTGCAGAAGAGTTCCGGCTGGCGCTCGATCTCCAGGATGTCGGCGTGTTTGGTCACCAGCCACAGCGGGTCGTAGCCTTCGACGTGTACCTGGGCGAGCGGGTTGTTCTCCCGCAGCCACTTGTAGGCCGCGAACAGGGCCGTCTCGTCTCGGTGGCCCTCGGGGAGAACTATCCGGCGGGCGATTTCGTCCGGTACGGGTCGGGTGGGACCCGTAATGGCCTCGATGGTGGTCACAGTTTTCCTCCGATGGGTGGCAGCAATGTCGCGGAGACGTCGCGGTCCGGCCGTCCGTCGCGTGACGCCGATCACTCGAGTCCCGATAATCTTCGATCCCGGGCGGGGTGATGCACATCACTCCCTGGGCGCACGTTTCTCATCCCAACGGCTGACTCGGCCTCGGCGACCACCTGCGCCGAAAGAGGAAGAGCGCCTCGCCACGCCTATCGTTGGACGGACAGGAGGAAGATTCAGAATCATGCATCCATGTCTCGCCCCGTGGTCGAGCGCATCGGCGGACGGACTCCTGCGCGCGGTCGGCACGGGCGAGCGAGAAACGCCACCAGCCCGGGCCTGACCGAACTACGCCGATCGGATTCCTTCAGAAAATCCGGGGTATTGAGACATGCATGCATGAATTGCTAACATTTCCCTTATCTGCTCTGGCAATGAGGCCGGGAAGGAGCACCGAATACGTGGTACCGACGATGCCCTTTCGGTCGGCCGCGGCCGACCGCGCTTCTTCGCCTGCGCTACGCCCCGTCGGGAGTGTCGGTGAGGAGTTGGATCGGGCCCGGGGTGTGCTGGCACTTGCCCATGAGCTCCTGGGGCGGAACGCCCCGGCCGATTCGCGCACTCCGGCCGACCTCGACGAGGCAGATTTCGCCCTCGAGGTCGTCGAGGAGGCCCTCACGCGCAGGCTCGGTGAAACAGTGCCCGGCGCGGAGATCGCTCGTCTGCTCGGGTTGTCCCAGCAGGTCGGTCACGCGCGGGTGATGCTGCGCCAAGCCGAGTTGGCACAGCGATCGGAGGCGATCGCCGGAGTCGGGCGGGCGCTCGATGCGCTGCGGACCGTCGGGTCGGTAGCCGAGCTTGTCCGGCTCGCCCCGACCCATGTCGGCGAGTTGGGTTATCGGCGGTGCATGTTGTCCCGGGTCGAGGGCAACCGCTGGGTGGCGAAGTCGTGCTACGTGCGGAACGATTCGGCGCTCGCTGCCGAGATCCTGGCGGTCGGCAGTCGGAGCCGGACGCTGGGCCACCGGCTCATCGAAAGCGAGATCGTGCGGCGCCGTTCGCCGGTGCTGGTTCCCCGGGCGCAGGCAGACGACCGCGTGGACCCGGGCTTCAAGCAGGTCACGAGCACTTCCTCCTACGTCGCCGCTCCCATCATGGTCGGCTCCGGAGTGTTCGGCTTCGTCCACGCCGACAGCCCGAGCGACGGCCGGGAGGTCGGCGAGTTCGATCGGACGCTTGTCCGCACGTTCTCGGAATGTCTCGGCTATGCCCTGGAACGTCTCTACTATCAGGAACGCCTCCGGACGATCCGGCAGCAGGTCACCGCCGTCATGGATGCCTCGCCGGACATGCTGGACGAAATGATCGCTTCCAACGAAGAGTCGGCGAACGATTCGGTCGTTGCGCTTCCGGGATATCGCCACCCGATGCAGTCCGGCCACCCTGTGGGGAATGTGGACCTGCTGACCCGGCGGGAGCTCGAGGTCCTTGCGCACATGGCCGAGGGTGACTCGAATGCCCGCATCGCGAACCGGCTGTTCATCTCGGAGGCCACAGTCAAGGCCCATGTGAGGCACATTCTGCGCAAACTCGGTGCCGCCAACCGAGCCGAAGCGGTCTCCCGCTATCTTCGGGCGGGGTAACTCCTTCCGGCATCGAGGAATCCGACGCGAGTGCCAGGGCGGGGATGCCGCGCGGTCCCGGCTCCCGCTCCAGGAACAAGGGATTACCGATTTCGGTCTTCCGCTGCTCGGGGCCCTCGGTGACCGGACTCGTGCCGGGCGGCATGTATTCACCGATGGTTCTGCGGCACAACGAAATCGAGGTGCCCGTGCTGGAATCCGACAACCGCGCGATCGCCGCGCTCAGCGTCACAGGTCCCGTCAACCGATTCCGGCCCGAACTCCACCCCGCCTCGGTCCGGGCGGCAGTAGCCGGTGTGGCTATTGCCCTCGCGCGCCGGACTCACATGCTCGAAACACGTGAAATGTGGCGCCGTGAGTGCGGGACCGGCCTGCTCCGAAGCCCGCACTCATGGCGGTCTCGACTCCCGCCTGAGTCTGTGCCGGTAAGGCTAGAATGAGGAACCAAACCCAGGTAGAGCCATGTGCAACCATGATCCGACCGGAGACAGTCAGTGGCGTAACAGTCGGTGAGGACCAACCGTGTCGGACGAAGCCGTCGAGCATCCCTCGAACCAGTTCGAGAGAGAGATAGCCAACGAGCTGGCTGCTGTCGGTTTCGACGAGCCTCGGGTGCTGGGCCGGGGCGGTTTCGGCATCATCTACCGTTGCCGTCAACCTGTCCTGGACCGGGTAGTGGCGATCAAGGTCTTGAGCTCGAACCCCGATGAGGCCGATCGCATTCGCTTCCTGCGTGAGCAGCAGGCGATGGGCCGGCTGTCGGGGCATCCGAACATCGTGCACGTGCTCGAGGCCGGCGTCACCCGTACCGGGCGTCCCTACATCGTGATGCCGTTCCACCGCCGCGACTCGCTCGACGCGTGGATCACCCGGCGCGGGGCGCGCACGGTTCCCGAGGTGCTCGACATCGGGATCAAGATGGCCGGAGCTTTGGAGACGGCGCATCGGGCCGGGGTGCTGCACCGGGACATCAAACCGGCGAACATCTTGCTCTCCGAGTACGGCGAACCGCAACTCGCCGATTTCGGGATCGCCCGACTGGCGGACCGGCAGGACACCACCCGAGGCTTGGTGGTGGGTTCCCCCGCCTACACCGCGCCGGAGGTGTTGCACGGACGCTCACCCTCGGTCGCCTCGGACGTCTACGGACTCGGCGCCACCTTGTTCACCGCGCTGGCCGGCCGCCCCGCCTTCGCTCGGCGCCGCGGGGAGGAACTGGTGGAGCAGTTGTTGCGGATCAGCACCGAACCGATCCCCGATCTGCGCGCACACGAGGTCCCGGAGGGCGTCCGGGTGGTGATCGAGCAGGCGATGGCCCGCGACCCCGCCGACCGCTTCGGCACGGCGGCGGCGCTGGGGGAGGCGCTGCGCCGGGCCGGGACGGATCTGGGATACCACGTTGCCGACCTGCCGCTGCCGCTGGCGGGGGACGAGGAGAGCCCACCACAGCGGGAAAACCGTGACCCTGCGGGGACCGCGGCGTACCTGCGCCTCGAGCCGTCGGCCGGGGCGTCCGGGCCCGTCCCTCCGCCCGCCGTGACCACCAAGTACCGCCCCCCGGTCACGGCTCACGCGATGGTGCCGCGCACCCGGCTGCTCGGCAGGCTCGGGACCGCGACCCGACCCCGGTTGATCTTGATTCATGGTCCGGCCGGATACGGAAAGACCACCCTGGCCACCCAGTACGTGCAGATGCTCGAGCGCACCGGCGGCACGACCGCCTGGCTGACCATCGACGAGGACGACAACACCCCGGCGTGGTTTCTCGCGCATCTCGTCGATGCGATCACGGTGACCCTGCCCGGGTTGGGCACCGAGTTGACCCGGGCGCTGGAAGGACACGGGGGCGGCGCCGAGCGGTTCGTGCTGACCACCCTGATCAACCGGACGCATGCGGGTGGGCAGCACATCGCGGTGGTCCTCGACGACTGGCACCGGGTGACCAACCCGGCCAGCCGGTCCATCGCCCGGTTCCTGCTCGAACACGGCTGCCACCACCTGCAGCTGGTCGTCACCAGCCGGACCCGGCAGGGTCTGCCGTTGAGCGGCCTGCGCGTGCGCAACGAACTGATCGAAATCGACTCGGCCGCATTACGCTTCGACCTCGACGAGTCCCGGGAACTGCTCACCGGCGCCACGGATGTGCAGCTCGACGAGGAGGAGGTCGTCGATCTGGAGGAATCGACCGACGGGTGGGTGGCGGCGCTGCAATTGGCCTCCCTGACCCTGCGCGAACACCACGATCCGCGCACGGCGATCCGTCATCTGTCCGGCCGGCACCGGGT
>NZ_PCZU01000271.1:0-1978 GCF_002887785.1 Rhodococcus sp. ENV425 | reverse complement strand
CGGCGAGTACCTCGCCGAGAACGTCCTCGATACCCTGGAGCCGGATCTGCTCGACTTCCTGCTCGCCACGTCGATCACCGAGCGCACGTGCGCTGCTCTCGCCACCGCCCTGACCGGCCGTGGGCATACCCAGGCGGTGCTCGAAGACATCGAGGCGCGGAACCTGTTCCTCACGCGTCTCGACGAGGAGGGACAGTGGTTCCGCTACCACCACCTGTTCGCCGAGTTCCTGCGCCGCCGGCTCGAGCGTGACGATCCGGAACGCCTGATCGAGTTGCATCACACCGCCGCCGAGTGGTTTCTCGAACAGCACCTACTCAGCCCGGCTGTGGATCACTTCCTCGTCGCCGGCAGCGACGACGACGCGATCGATGCCGTCGAACACGAGGCGATACCACTGCTCGAGCACTCACAGATGAGCACCCTGCTCGGCCTGGCCGCGAAGCTCCCCGGCACGTCCAGCGCGCGCCGGCTGCGCCTACAGACCACGCTGGCCTGGGCGCATGCCATCCTGCATCATCGCGTTGCCGCCGCCGAGGCGCTCGGCAACATCGCGGCAGCTCTGCCGTCGGCAACCGCAGACGAAGCTGACATCCGAGCCGAAGCAGCGCTCATCCGGGCCACGGTCAACGCCTTCGACGACCGGCTCGACGGGATGGATGCGGCGGTCGAGGCCTGCACCGCCCGTGCCGACCGGCTCCGCCCCTGGGTCCTGTGCGGCACCGCTGACGTCGCGTCGTTTCGATCGATCCATCGGTTCGACTTTGCCGAGGCCCGGCGCTGGCAGCAATGGGTACGTCCATACCATCGGCGATCTTCCGGGCCCTTCAGCGTCATCTACGGGTACTGCCTCGACGGGCTGGCCGCACGAGAACAACTCGATCTCGGCGATGCCGAGGCCAGTTTCCGTCATGCCATGCAGCTGGCAACCGAGCGGGGAGTGGAACTGTCCTACGGCTCCCGGCTCACCGGGGCCCTGCTCGGAGACCTGCTGTACGAGCAGGGGAACCTTGCCGAGGCCGAGCGATTCCTCGACCAGAGCCACAGTCTCGGGGCCGAAGGCGGAACGGTCGATTTCATGCTGTCCACCTACGTCGTCGGTGCGCGCCTGAAGCACCGGCTCGGCCGGTACGACGCTGCTGCCGAGCGATTGAACGAAGGCGAACAGCTGGCACGTACATTGCAACTTCCGCGCCTGTCGGCGCACCTCGTGAACGAGCGCATTCGCCTGGGAATCGGATCCGGGCATTTCAGCCCGGACAGCTTTCCTCGGCAGCTCCCGCAAGAACCGCTGGACGGTATCAGTCGGGTTACCACTGAGATCACAGAGGAATCGGTCATCCGGCTCCTTGTTGCCGGCTCGGCCAGCGCCCGGACGCAGGCCTGTGACAGAGCTCGAGTGCTTGCAGAGTCGATCGACGCCACCTGGCGGCCGAGAGCATCCCTCTATGCGCGCGTGTTGCTGACCGAGTGCCTCGCCACTGCCGGGTCGGACCGTGAGGCGGAGCGCGTGGTTCTTCCGGTGCTCGAGCAATGCGCCGGGGTCAGTATCGTCCAGCCCTTACTGGATGCGGGGTCCGCTGTAAGCGTCCTTCTGCACCGCATCGCGCAGGAGCGCAGCGCCCACGGTCTCAGTCCCGCAACGGCTCTCTACCTGGACCGATTGCTGGAGAGCCCGAACCCGTCCACGACTCCGGACGATGCGTGAACCCGGGAACGCGGCATCCGCCACGACCGCGTATTTCACCGTCCTCGGTTGGGCGACGTCGACTTCTGCTGGACGACCGTGGGATAGCCGAGTTTGCGTGTGCAAAGGCTCTTCAGACGGCGCCGCGTCCCGGCGTCGATCTTCGGTTGCGCGTCGAGGAGACACCGCAATCGGTGGTAGAAGTCGGTGGGGACGAGTCCGAACTCGGGAAGGATGTGCTCGTCGCCGCCGTCGTAGGGTGCCCACTGTACCGCGAAGTCGAGCAGCGCG
>NZ_PCZU01000270.1:349-1490 GCF_002887785.1 Rhodococcus sp. ENV425 | reverse complement strand
ACGCCGGGGCCGCCGCCGTGCACACCGTCGAGTTCGACGCCGACCGGCTCGACACCCACGAGCAGGTTCTCGCCGACATCCGGGCCCTGTACGGCCCGATCGACGTCGCGGTCCTCGCGTTCGGCATCCTCGGCGACCAGCGCCGCGCCGAACACGACGCCGCCCACGCCGTCGCGATCGTGCACACCGACTACGTCGCCCACGTGGCGCTGCTCACGCACCTCGCGGCGCAGATGCGCGCCCAGGGTTCGGGCCGGATCGTGGTGTTCTCGTCGGTGGCGGGGGTGCGGGTGCGCCGGGCGAACTACGTGTACGGCTCCGCGAAGGCCGGCCTCGACGGATTCGCCGCCGGCCTGGCCGACGCGCTGCACGGCAGCGGCGTGTCCCTGCTGCTGGTGCGGCCCGGGTTCGTGATCGGCCGGATGACCGAGGGCATGAGCCCCGCGCCGCTGTCGAGCACCCCGGACCGGGTCGCCGATGCGGCGGTGCGGGCGTTGCACCGCGGCCGCGGCGAGGTGTGGGTGCCGGCGGTGCTGCGGCCGGTGTTCTTCGGGATGCGGCTGCTGCCGCGCCCGATCTGGCGGCGGCTGCCGCGCTGACCGGCGCGGTCAGCGGCGGCGCGACTCGAGCAGCCGCAACCACACCTCGCCGACCGTCGGATATGCCGGTACCGCATGCCACAGCGTCTCGAGCGGCACCGCCCCGACCACCGCGACGGTGGCCGCATGCAGCAGCTCGGCCACTTCGGTGCCCACGAACGTCGCCCCCACCGCGGTGTCGGTCGCGCGGTCGACGACGAGGGCGGCGCGGCCGGTGAAATCGTCCCGGGCCAAAGCGGATCCGGCCACGGCGATGTCGACCTCGAGCACCTCGACGTCGAGGCCGTCGGCGCGGGCGCCGGCGGCGGTGCGGCCCACCGACGCGACCTCCGGGACGGTGAACACCACCTGCGGCACCTGCCCGTGGTCGGCGCTCGCCCGGTAGCGCGGCGCGTCGAGGTCGCGGCCCTCGGCGCGGGCGGCGATCACGTCGCCGCACACCCGGCCCTGGTACTTGCCCATGTGCGTCAGCGCCGTCCGGCCGGTGACGTCGCCGACGGCGTAGAGCCAGCGTCCGTCCGTCCCGGCGACGGTCATGTGGT
>NZ_PCZU01000270.1:0-297 GCF_002887785.1 Rhodococcus sp. ENV425 | reverse complement strand
GGGCCGGCGTCCGGTCGCGACGATCAGCTCGTCGACCTCGAGGTCGCCGCCGTCGTCGAGACGCAGCCGCACCGGGCCGCCGTGGAGGCGCCCCACGCCGGTGTCCGCGACGTCCGGGCGGGACACCTCCGCCACCGTGGTGCCGAACCGCAGCCGCACGCCGTGCTCGCGCAGCGCCGCGGCGACCGCGTCGCCGGCGAACGGTTCGGTGCGGGCGAGCAGCCGCTCCCCGCGCACCAGCATCGTCAGGTCCTCGGTGCCCAGCTCGCGCAGCCACGTGGCGACCTCGCAGGCGAC
>NZ_PCZU01000269.1:16965-26633 GCF_002887785.1 Rhodococcus sp. ENV425 | reverse complement strand
GACCGTGGTGGCGTCGAACAGGTCGGCGGCGGAGACGGTGACGTCGAGCGCCGCCCTGATCCGACCGATCACGCGAGTGGCGAGCAGCGAGTTGCCGCCCAGGTCGAAGAAGTCGTCGTCGACCGAGACCCGCGGCACCCCGAGCACGTCGGCGAACGCCTCCGCGACGGCCGCCTCCGCGACGGTGGCCGGCGCCCGGTACGGGGCCGACGCGATCTCGGGCTCGGGCAGGGCCGCGCGATCGAGCTTGCCCACCGGCGTCAGCGGAATGGCCTCCAGCGCGATCACCGACGACGGAATCATGTGCGACGGAAGCCGTTCGGCGACGAAGGCCGTGAGCGCGGCGGCGTCGATCGCGGAACCGGGGGCGGCGTGCACGTAGGTGACGAGACGGGTCTCCCCCGTCGCACCCCGGTGACCGACGGTGGCGGCGAAGTCGACCGTGGAGTGCGCGGCGAACGCCGCATCGATCTCACCGAGCTCGATGCGGAAGCCACGCACCTTGACCTGGAAGTCGTTCCGGCCCAGATACGAGATGCCCTCGCGGACCGAGCGCGGGGACCGCACCAGGTCACCGGTGCGGTACCTCCGGGCGCCACCGGGCGCGGCGACGAAGCGCGCGGCCGTGAGTCCGGGACGATCGTGATAGCCGCGGGCGAGGCCGGGCCCGGTCAGGTACAGTTCGCCGGCCGTGCCCGCCGGCACGGGCCGAAGGCGGGAATCGAGGACCTCGGCGGCGACTCCGCGAATCGGCCGGCCGATCGTGACGGGTTCGCCGGGCCGAAGCGGCCCGGAGATGTTCGTCATGATCGTGGTCTCCGTGGGGCCGTACCCGTTGTGGAACCGGCGGCCGGGCGCCCAGCGCGCCACCAGGTCCGGCGGGCACGCCTCGCCGCCGACCACCACCACCCCGAGGTCGTCCAGGCCGGCGGGCTCCACCGAGGCGAGGGCCGCCGGGGTCACGAAGGCGTGCGTGACCCGCTCGCTGCGCAGCAGTCCGGCCAGCTCGTCGCCGCCGTACACGGAGGGCGGGGCGACGACCATCGTCGCCCCGGCGCCGACGGCGAGCAGCAGCTCGAGCACCGACGCGTCGAAGCTGGGGGACGCGAAGTGCAGGGTGCGGGCGCCGGGGGTGAGGTGGTAGCGCTCGACCTGCTCGGCGCAGAAGGCGGCGAGCCCGGCCTGGGTGACCACGACGCCCTTCGGCTGCCCCGTGGAGCCCGAGGTGTAGATGACGTAGGCGGGATGGTCGGGGCGCAGCGGCCGCACCCGGTCGACGAAGGCGAGCGGGTCGGCCGGGCAGGCGTCGAGTTCCGTCCGGATCTCGGCGCCGTCCAGGACGACGGTGTCGAACTCCTCGGGGACGACGTGCCGGTGCCCGGCCACCGTGAGGGCGAGGCGGGCGTTCGAGTCCGACAGCATGTAGCGGACCCGATCGGCCGGGTAGCGGGGGGCCACCGGGACGAACGCCGCGCCCGTCTTGGCGACCGCCCAGACGGCGAGAACGGACCGGATCGAGCGGGTGAGCAGCACCGCGACGCGGTCCTCGGGGCCGATTCCCCGCGCGATGAGCAGGCGGGCGAGCCGGGACGACTCGGCGTCGGCATCGCGGTAGGTGAGGGTGCGTCCCTCCGACGTGAGCGCCGGCGCGCCGGGATCGCGTTCGACGGCGGCCGACAGCAGGTGCGGCAGCAGTGCCGTGGGCGTCCGGCGGCGCGAACCGCGGAGATTTCCGCGGACGGTTCGGTCGATCACCTTCATCGGCTCTCCCCTCCGAATTCCGGAGCCGTTGCGCGCGTGCGCATCCCGGCTCCGTTCACCGCCGGGGTGTCAAGAACTACGGCGACGCCCGCCCTCCCCCGGCGGTCGCCGCTCCACTGCGCCTCGCGCACCGGAACCCCGACGATTCCCGGCGCTAGAGCACTTCGTCACCATTCCACACGAAAACAAACCGTGCCACCTGTACGTATGTCCGGTAACTAAGTTACCGACGGGTAGACCGGCATTCCGGACAGGAGTCGCCGGCCCGGCGAGAGCGTCGGCGCGGCCCCGGCGCGACGTTCGTCGCGCGACACAGCGTCGCCCCGCACGGGACGAACGGCCCGGACCGCCGCACCCGACCGGCGGCGGGGAGATCCCGGCCCTCGCGCCGGATCCGCCTCGCCGCCTGCAGGTTCCGGCGGCGCGAGGCGAAGGACCTCGGCACCGCCTCCGGGCCGTTCGGCACCGCCTTCCGGCCGTTCGGCCGTTCCGACCGCACCACGAACCCCGCCAAGGCTAGACAATGCACACGTTTCATCCAACTGTTGGACAGCAGACGTTCGATGTCGAATGTGAGCTCGAACACGGCCGCCGCTCACCCATGGGTCAGCGATCCACGCCGTCGCATTCCGGGCAGGAGCCGCCGGACGTCCAGCGTGCCAGCAGCGGCCCGAGACGAGCGCACGCACTCGGCCCGGTCATCTCCCAATGCGAGGTCGGCAGGTCGTGCCGGTGCACGCCGCCGGAGACGTACGGTGACCAGTCCCGGCCCGATTCGGGATCCGGCACGGTCTGCGGCGCGGCGCCGACGAAGAGGATGCGTCCCTCGTACCGGGCCGGCACGTGCCGCTCGAGCGCCTCGAACGAGCAGTCGATGCTCGTGAGGACGGACGAGGCGAGGGTGGGATCGATCTCGTCGGCGAGCATCCCGATGTCACCGAGGGCGTACGCCGGTTCCCCGCCGCCGGCGCGGTTCGCACCGAAGGCCGCCGCAGCCACCGCGACCGGATCCACCGGGCCGCGCACGGCATCGGGCAGATAGGCGTCGAGCAGCACGAGCGAACCGACCTCGAGTCCGGCTCGCTGGAGCTGGACCGCCATCTCGTGGGCGATCACCCCGCCGAGGGACCATCCGACCAGGTGGAAGGGACCGTCCGGATGGACCCGCCGGACCTCCGAGACGTACCGCGCCGCCCAGGACTCGATCGAATCCGGTAGGTCCGACTCCCCGGACAGCGCCGGGGACTGCAGCCCGTAGACCGCACGGCCCGGCTCGACGTAGCCGGCGAGCGAGGCGAAGCTCCAGGCGAGGCCGATCACCGGATGGACGAAGAACACCGGATCGCGTCCGTCGTCGCCCTCGCGCAGCGGCAGCAGCACGTCCAGGGAGGAGTCGGCGGACCCGCTCGCCGGCGGCCTCTCCCCCGCCGACCGCTCGATCCGGGCCGCAAGGTCCCCCACCGTCGGATGGGCGAACACCCACTCGAGCGGCACCGGACGGCCGAGCCGGCGCGCGAGTTCCCGCGTCGCCCCCACGGCCACGAGCGAGGATCCGCCGAGGACGAAGAAGTCGTCGTCGGATCCGACCCGGTCCGCAGCGAGGACGTCCGCGAACACCTGCGCAACCGCACGCTCGACGGGCGTCGCCGCAGCCCGGTAGGACGCCCGCTCGGGCATCGGCGCGGGCAGCGCGCCGCGATCGACCTTGCCCGTCGTTCCGACGGGGAGCCGGTCCAGGCGCATGATCGAGGCCGGCAGCATGTAGTTCGGCAGCTCGTCCGCGAGCGCGCTCCGCAGGGCCCCCAGGTCGAGGTCCGACTCACCCTGCGCGGCAACGACATACGCGACGATCCGAGCGCCGGTCGCGGCGTCGTGGTGCACCGTCGCGACCGCGGCCGCCACGGCGGGCAGACGCAGCAGCGCCGCCTCGATGTCTCCGAGTTCGATCCGGAAACCGCGCAGCTTGACCTGGGAGTCTCCGCGGCCCACGTGCTCGAGGACGCCCGCAGGGGTCCACCGGGCCAGATCACCGGTGCGGTACAGACGGCCCCCGGCCCCGAAGGGGTCGGCAACGAACCGGTCCGCGGTCGCCCCGGGGCTGCCGCTGTAGCCCCGCGCGAGTTGCCGGCCCGCCAGGTAGAGCTCTCCGGTCACTCCCACCGGCACGGGCCGCAGCCGCCGGTCGAGTACGTACACGCGGGTGTTCCACCCCGGCACCCCGATCGGCACCTGGTCGGTGTCCGCGCCCGTGACCCGGTGCGCCGTCACCGACACGGCCGCCTCGGTGGGTCCGTACAGATTGACGAGCTCCGCCCGGCTCGACCGGCGCCACGCCCCGGCCACGGCACCCGGTAGCGTCTCCCCGATCGAGAGCACCCGCCGCACCGAGGTCGGCAATTCTCGGTCTGCACCCGCGATCAGGGCGCTCAGCAGGGACGGAACCAGGTACAGCGTCGTCACGAACTCCCGCTCGACGAGCGCGAGCAGGCGGAGCGGATCGCGGCGAGCCTCGGGATCCGCCACCACCAGCCGGCCGCCACATGTCGTGGCGCCCCAGAACTCCCACACCGACAGGTCGAACGTCGCCACCGTCCGCTGCACCGTCACCTCGTCCGGGCCGAACCCGAACTCCGCATGCATCCAGCGCAACTGGTTGACCACCGCGCCGTGGGCCACCGCCACGCCCTTGGGCACCCCGGTCGATCCCGACGTGAACAGTATGTAGGCGAGGTTCGAGGGCCGCAGCGGCGCACTGCGATCGGCGTCGGTCACCGGGGCGGCCGAGTACCGCGACAGGTCCACACTCGAGGTATCGATCACCGGGATCGGCTCCGGCACAACCTCCCTCGCGACGCGCGTGGACACCGCCGTCGCGAGGACCGTCGCCGGCCGCGCCGCCTCGACCATGCGGGCCAGCCTGGTGATCGGCAGCGACGGGTCGAGCGGAACGTACGCGCCCCCGGCGGCGGACACCGCGTACATGGCGACGACGAGGTCCACGGAGCCGGGCATCATCAGACCGACCCGGGTCTCCGGCCCGACGCCGGCCGCCACCAGCGCGCGGGCCAGCCGGGCGACGCGAGCGCCGAGTTCCCCGAAGGTCAGCTGCACGCCGTCCCCGACGAGCGCGACCGCCCCCGGGCGTTCGTGCACCTGGTGCTGGAACAGATCGGGGAGGCAGCCGCCGCCCGCAACCTCGACCCGGGTGTCGTTCGTCGCCTCGAGCAGCGCCCGCCGCTCGTCGGCGCCGAGCAGATCGGCGTCGCCGACCGCCCGGTCGGGAACCGAGACGAGTTCGCCCAGGATCCGAACGAACCGGTCCGCGATGGACGCGGCCGCGCGTACGTCGAAGAGATCGGTGGCGTAGGACAGATGCCCGCCGATACCCGCAGGCGTCCCGTCTGCGCCGTAACTGTCGCCGACGATCAGGTGCAGGTCGAACTGGGCGATCTCCCCTGCGACGTCGACCGGAGCCGCCACCAGGTCCGGGAGTTCGAAGGCGACCGCTCCGAGGTTCTGGAACGACAACCCCACCTGGAACAGCGGATGCCGCGCCATGGACCGGGCCGGCGCCAGCGCCTCGACGAGTCGTTCGAACGGGACGTCCGCATGGGCCAGGGCCTGAATGTCCTGCTCCCGGACCTGCGCGAGCAGCGACGCGAAGGAGACGGCGGGGTCGACCCGCGTGCGGAACACGAGGGTGTTCACGAACATCCCGATCAGGTCGTCGAGGGCCGCCTCACCCCGACCGGCCACCGGGGTGCCCACCGCGACGTCCTCGGTGCCGGACAGCCGGGCCAGCAGCACCGCGAAGGCCGTGTGCACGACCGTGAAGGGAGTGGTCCTCGTGGCCGCCGCGAGCGCGGCCACCCTGCCGTGAAGGTCCGCGTCGATCGTGACGGGAACCCGGTCTCCCCGGTAGGACTGCACCGGAGGCCGCGGCCGGGTCGTGGGCACGGGCAACTGGTCGGGCAGCCCGGCCAGTTCGTCGGCCCAGTAGGCGAGCTGGCGGGAGACGCGCGAGGCGGGATCGGCTTCGCTGCCCAGCACCTCCCGCTGCCACAGCGTGTAGTCCGCATACTGCACCGGCAGCGGCCGCCATGCGGGTTCGCGGCCCTCCCGTCGCGCGCTGTACGCGAGGGCGAGATCCCGCACGAGCGGCGCCACGGAATAGCCGTCGGCGGCGATATGGTGCACCACGACGAGCAGGACGTGTTCGGCCGGGGACACCCGGAACAGCCGCACGAGAACCGGAACGGACCGGGTGACATCGAATCCGACCGCCGCCGCCGACCGGACGGCGGCCTGGAGCTCCGATTCGTCGACGTCCGTCGGGCGCAGGGCCGGCACACCGGCGCCCGCGGGCAGAATCTGCTGGACCGGGACCCCGTCGACCTCGGGGTAGACGGTCCGGAGGACCTCGTGCCGGGCGACCACGTCGGCGACCGCCGACTGCAGCGCGACCGGATCCAGCCGCCCGGTCAGCCGCACGGCCATCGGGATGTTGTAGGCCGCCGCGGTCGCCTCGAACCGGCTGAGGAACCACATCCGCTGTTGGGCCGGCGACAGCGGGATCCGCTCCGGACGCGGCCGGGCCGCCAGGGCGGGCAGGCCGCCGGACCCGACGTGCCGTTCCACGGCTGCCGACAGCGACTCGATCGTCGACGCCTCGAAGATCACGCGGACGGGCACCGACGCGCGCAGCGCCGACCCGATCCGGGCGACCACGCGCGTGGCGATCAACGAATTCCCGCCGAGCGCGAAGAAGTCGTCGTCGAGACCGAGCCGCTCCGCGCCGAGCACCTCACCGATCACCGAGGCGACGGTCTTCTCGATCGCGGTGGTGGGCGCCCGGAACCCGCGGACGGCCGGGGCCGGTTCCGGCAGGGCCCGGCGATCCACCTTTCCGGATGTGGTGAGCGGGAGTTCCCCGCGCACGGTCACCACGTCGGGCACCATGTACCGCGGCAGCAGGCGCCCCACTGCCGCGCGAACGGCGTCCGCGTCGGCCTCGGCGCCGTCCGCGGACACGACGTACGCGGCGATCTGCGCGCCGTGGGGCCCGTCGTGGACGGTCACGACGGCCTGCGCCACCTGCGGCTGCGCCAGCAGTGCCGCCTCGATCTCCCCCAGCTCGATCCGCAGACCGCGCACCTTCACCTGGAAGTCGTTGCGGCCCAGGAACTCGAGGGTACCGTCCGGCAACCACCGGACCCGGTCCCCGGTGCGGTACAGCCGCGCCCCGCCGGGGTGCGCGACGAACCGCTGCGCGGTCAGATCCGGGCGGGCATGGTAACCGCGGGCAAGTTGCACCCCACCGAGATACAGCTCCCCCGGCACCCCGATCGGTACCGGGTTCAGCCGCTCGTCGAGAACATGCGTGGTGGTGTTGCGGATCGGACGGCCGATCGGCACGGTGCCGGCATCGGTGCGACGTCCGGCACAGCGCAGCACGGTCGCGGTGACGGTCGCCTCGGTCGGGCCGTACGTGTTGTCCAGCAGCGCATCCGAGCGTTCGGCGAACCGGGCCGCGAGCTCTCCCGGCAGCGCCTCGCCACCGACGGACAGGTACTTCAGCGCCGCCGGCAGTTCGAGTGCGGGATCGGCGAGGAACACGGCGAGCATCGCCGGAACGAACTCGAGGATGCCGACGGCCCACTGCCGCGACAGGCGGGCCAGGTACTCCGGGTCGCGATGGCCTCCCGGTGCCGCGACCACGAGCCGCGCACCGACCTGCAGCGGGAAGAACAGCTCCCACACCGACGCGTCGAACGTGATGGGGGTCTTCTGCAGCGCCGTGTCCCCCATGCCGAATTCGTAGCGCTCGCGCATCCACGTCATCTGGTTGACGACGGCGCCGTGGGTGACGGCAACGCCCTTGGGCCGGCCCGTCGACCCGGAGGTGTAGATCACGTAGGCGATGTTCGCCCGATGCAGCGGCGCCAGGCGCTCGTGGTCGGCGAACTCGGTGACCGGCGCCGGGGCGAAGTCCGATTCGTCGACCACGAGGGCCGGGACGGAATCGGGGAGCGTGCCCCGATCGCGCGTCGTGGTCAGCACCACCACCGGCTCGGCGGTGGCCAGGACGTATGCCGTTCGCTCGGCGGGGTGTTCCGGGTCGAGCGGCACGTACCCGCCACCGGCCCGGAGAACCGCATAGATCCCGACCATCATCTCGACCGATCGGCTCATGTGGACGCCGACCAGCCGATCGGGCCCGACGCCGCAGGCGACGAGGCGCCGGGCGAGCCGGTCCACCCGAGAGGCGAACTGCGCGTAGGTCAGCGCGGTGTCCTCGAAGACGACCGCCGTCGCGTCGGGGGTGCGCCGCGCCTGCCGGGTGAACGCGTCCAGCACCAACCGGTCACCGAGCGGCGCGGCGGTCCGGTTCAGCTCGTCGAGCCGGGCACGTTCCTCCGCGGTGCGCAGGTCGATGCCGCCGACCGGAACGCCCGGATCGTCCGCCGCCGCCTCCAGGATCGACGCGAGTCGCGCGGCGAACGTCCGCACGGTGTCCTCGTCGAACAGGTCACACGCGTAGACGACGGATCCCGCGACCCCGTCCCGCCGCCCCTGCTCGTCGCGCATCTCGGTCAGGTGGATCTCGAGATCGAGTTTGGCGCCGCCCGTGGCTGTCCCGACCGGCGCGATGTGCAGGTCCGGCAATGCGATCTCGGAGCGGGTGAAGTTGTGCACCACGAGCAGCACCTGGAACAGGGCCGAATGCGCGGTGGACCGGACGGGATCGAGGATCTCCACGAGCCGTTCGAGCGGAACGTCGGGGTTGCCGAAGGCGGCGAGGTCGACCTCCCGCACGCCGGCGAGAAGCTCGGAGAAGGTGGCGTCCGGGTGGATCCGGGTGCGCAGCACGAGGGTGTTGCCGAACATCCCCACGAGATCGTCGAGTGCCTCCTCGCCGCGGCCGGCGACCTGTGCCCCGACGGGAATGTCGTCGGTACCGGACAGGCGGGCCAGCAGGACCGCGAGCGCGGCGTGCGCGAGCATGAAGAACGTCACGCCGTGATCCCGGGCGAGCCGATCGAGCCGGGCGGCCAACGCTTCGTCCAGGGTGAAGTCGAGGCTCGCGCCGCGCCCGGTCTGCACGGCGGGCCGCGGGCGGTCGGGGGGCAGGTCCACCAGGTCCGGCAGGTCCGCCAGCGCCGTGGTCCAGTAGTTCAACTGGCGCGCGAGCACCGACTCGGGGTCGTCCTCGGAGCCCAGCACGTCCTGTTGCCACAGGGCGTAGTCGGCGTACTGCACCGGCAGCGGAGTCCACTCCGGTGCCCGGCCCGCTCTGCGGGACAGGTACGCGGTGGCCAGATCCCGGGCCATCGGGGCCCGGGATCCGCCGTCGCTCGCGATGTGGTGAACGACGACGACCAGCACGTGGTCCCGGTCGGTGAGCCGCAACAGGGCCGCCCGGACGGGTACCGCACCGGTGACGTCGAACCCCCGGGAGACGAGGGCGGCGATCCGCGGGTGCAGGTCGTCCTCGGCCACGTCCTGTGCCGCCAGATCGAGCGGTACGTCCTCGAGCGGAACGATCACCTGGAACGGTCCGGAGTCGGAGTCGGGGAAGACGGTGCGCAGGGCCTCGTGCCGGGCGAGCAGGTCGCGCAGGGCGGCCTGCAGCGCCGGCACATCCAGCGCCCCGGTCAATCGCAGCACGAGCGGGATGTTGAAGGCGGCGGAGTCCGGGTCGAACCGGTTGAAGAACCACATCCGCCGCTGCGCGAGCGACAGCGGAATCCGCTCGGGGCGCCGCCGGGGGCGCAGGGGCATCCGGGACGGGACCGCGACCGGATCCCCCATCCGCGCCGCCAGGGCCGACACGGTCGGCGCTTCGAACAACGTCCGCACCGGGACCCGGACGCCGAGGGCGGCCTCGAGCCGCGCGATGACCTGCA
>NZ_PCZU01000269.1:8398-16955 GCF_002887785.1 Rhodococcus sp. ENV425 | reverse complement strand
GAGTTGCCGCCGAGCGCGAAGAAGTCGTCGGCGCGGCCGACCCGCTCGACCCCGAGCACCGCCCCGTACACGTCTGCGACCGCCTGCTCGTCGGACGTGGCGGGGGCGCAGTACTCGGCCGACTCGGGCAGCGGCACCGGCAGTGCCCGCCTGTCCAGCTTGCCACCGGGAGTGAGGGGCAGGGCGTCGAGCACGACGATGTGGCCGGGCACCATGTGGTTCGGCAGTTCCCCGGCGAGGAACTCGCGCAGGTGCGCCGGGTCGGGCACGGCGCCGGCCGCGCCGACGACGTAGCCGACGAGCCTGTCCCCGCCGCGCGGATCGGTGTGCAGCACCGTGGTGGCCTGCGCGACGGAGGGGTTCCGTTCCAGTGCGGCGTCGATCTCGCCGAGTTCGATCCGGAATCCACGCAGCTTGACCTGGAAGTCGCTGCGCCCGAGGTACTCCAGTTCGGCGACCGCGCCGGTGCTGCGCCATCGGACCACGTCCCCGGTCCGGTACATCCGCGTGCCCGGCGCTCCGAACGGGTTCGCCACGAACCGTGCCGCCGACAACCCGCTGCGCCGGTGGTAGCCCCGCGCGAGAGCGGCCCCGGCCAGGTACAACTCGCCGGCCACGCCGGACGGCACCGGCCGCAGCCGGGAGTCCAGCACCAGGGCGGCCACCCCCGGTACGGGCCGGCCGACGGTGACCGGGCGCCCGGGTTGCAGCCGCGCGAACGACGAGATGATCGTCGTCTCCGTAGGCCCGTAGCCGTTGAAGTAGCTCCGTCCCGGCGCCCACCGCGCCAGCAGTTGCGGCGATGTCACGTCCCCGCCGACGGACACGACCCCGAGACGGTCGAGTCCCGACGGATCGACCGTCCCCAGCACCGCCGGCGTGACAATGGTGTGGCTGACCCGTTCGGCCCGAAGCAGTTCCGCGAGTTCGGGTCCGCCGACGATCGTCGAGGGCACCACGACCAGGGTCGCGCCCTGGGAGAACGCGGCCATCCACTCGAGCACCGACGGATCGAAGCTGGGCGAGCACACGTGCAGGAACCGCGACCGTGACGTCACGCCGTACAGCGTCACCGCGGCACCGAGCAGCGGGTCGAGACCCGCGTGGGTGACCACCACACCCTTGGGGTGCCCGGTCGACCCCGACGTGTAGATGACGTACGCCGCGTGCTGCAGCGACAGCGGCCGTACCCGCTCGGCGTCGGACATCCGGGCGGCGGATCGTGTCGCGACGGCCCGCACGACCTCGGGATCGTCCAGTTCCAGCCGGGGCGGGGACGCGGGCAGCGCGGGGGCGTACGAGGTGGTGGTCAGGCACACCGCCGCACCGGAGTCGGCGAGCATGTACCGGACCCGCTCCGCCGGATAGGACGGATCCACCGGAAGGTGCGCGGCGCCGGCCTTCGCGACCGCCCACACGCCGAGCACCATCTCGTAGGAACGCGGGAACGCCAGCGCCACCACGTCCTCGGGGCCGACGCCGCGTGCTGCCAGCTCCCGCGCGAGCCGGGACGACGACTCGTCGAGTTCGCGGTAGCTGATCGTGCGGTCCTGGTACCGGACGGCCGGCGCCTCGGGGTCCCGGGAGACCGCCGCCGTCAGGATCTCGGCGAGCGTGCGGGCACCGCTCGGTGCGTCGTCCGGGGCACGGGTGAGCCGGTCGGCTTCGTCGTCGGCAAGGAGCGCCAGGTCACCGACCGGCACGGCCGGGTCCGCCACGGCGGCGGCCAGCAGCCGCACGAACCGTCGCGCGAATCCGGCCACCGTCTCGTCGTCGAACAGGTCCCTGGCGAAGACGAAGTCCGCCGACATTCCCGCCGGTCCCCCGCCGGGGTCCGTGTGTTCACGCAGCGTCAACGACAGATCGAACTTCGCGGTGGCCGCATCGAACGGCACCGCCGCCACGCTCAGGCCCGGCAGCTCGAGACCCGCGGGGGGCAGGTTCTCGAAGGCGATGGCCACCTGGAACAGCGGGTGCCGCGCGGTCGAACGCTCCGGGGCGAGCAGTTCCACGACGCGCTCGAAGGGGATCTCCGCGTGGGTGAACGCCTCCAGGTCGCTCTCGCGGACCCGCGCGAGATGCTCCGCGAACCCGGAACCGGGATCGACCCGGGTGCGCAGCACCAAGGTGTTGACGAACATGCCGACCATCTCGTCCAGCGCGGCGTCACCGCGGCCGGCGACCGCGGTACCCACGGCGATGTCGTGCGACGACGACATCCGGGCGAGGAACACCGCGAGCGCGGTGTGCAGGACCATGAACAGGGTCGACCCGCACTGCTGTGCCAGTTCCCCCGCCCGCCGGTGCGTCGGGGCATCGATATCGAACGCGACCCGGCCGCCGGCGAAGGACTGCACCGGCGGGCGGGCCCGATCCGTCGGGAGGTGCAGTTCCGCGGGGAGATCCGCGAGGACCCGCCGCCAGTACTCCGCCTGTGCCGAGAGGGGACTGTCCGCGTCCCGCTCCGATCCGAGCACCTCACGCTGCCACAGCGCGAAGTCCGCGTACTGCAGCGGCAACGGCTCCCATCCGGGTTCCCGGCCGGCGGCCCGCGCGGCGTACGCGGTCATCAGATCGCGCGTCAACGGCGCCATCGACCAGCCGTCGGCGCTGATGTGGTGTGCCACGAACACGAGCACGTGCTCGTCGTCCGCGACCCGGAACAGCCGCACCCGGAACGGCACCTCGGCGGTCACGTCGAATCCGGTGGCCACCACGTCGGCGATCCGGTCGGCCAGCTCCGTTCCGGGCACCGATTCCGACGCCCAGTCGGGCGTGTATCCGGCGGCGGGAACGACCGTCTGGTACGGGCGCCCGTCCGTTTCGGGATACCTGGTTCGCAGGATCTCGTGCCGGACCGCGATGTCGGACACCGACTTTCGCAGGGCATCGACGTCGAGCCGGCCCGTCAGCCGGATCGCCACCGGGATGTTGTCGGCCGCGGAGGCCGGATCGAACCGATTGAGGAACCACATCCGCTGCTGCGCGAACGACAGCGGTACGCGGTCCGGGCGCTCCCGCGCCACCAGCGGAACAGCGTGTGCCGCCGCGCCACCCGACTCCAGATGCGCCGCCAATGCCGCCACGGTCGGCGCCTCGAACACCACCGGCACCGGCACCCGGGTCTCCAGGGCCGCACCCAGGCGCGCCACCAACCGGGTCGCGAGGAGCGAATTTCCCCCCAGCTCGAGGAAGGAGTCGTCCACGCCGACGCGCTCGCGCCCGAGCACCTCGGCGAACACCGACGCGACCGTCTCCTCGACCGGGGTGCGCGGCGCCCGGTATTCCCGCTCGGCGAACACCGGTTCGGGCAGCGCCGCCCGATCGAGCTTGCCCACCGGGGTCAGCGGCACCGCGTCGAGCACCATCACCAGGGCCGGCACCATGTGGCCGGGCAGCGTCTCGGCCAACCCGGCGAGCACCGCCGGCGCGTCCATCCGGGTTCCGGCCGCGGGCAGCACGTACGACACCAGTGCCGTCTCCCCCGACGGCAGCACCTTCCCGACGGTCGCGGCGAACTCGATGTCCGGCCGGGCCGTCAGGGCGGCGTCGATCTCACCCAGTTCCACCCGGAACCCGCGGATCTTGACCTGGAAATCGCTGCGCCCGAGATACTCGATCGGGCCGTCGGCCGCGCGGCGCACCAGGTCTCCCGTCCGGTACATCCGGGTTCCCGGATCCGACCCGAACGGATCGGCCACGAACCGCTCCGCCGTCAGTCCCGGCCGGCGGTGGTAGCCGCGCGCCACCTGGGCGCCCGCCAGATACAGCTCACCCACCACACCCGGCGGCACCGGCCGCAACCGGCCGTCGAGCACGTAAGCCGCCAGTCCCGGGATCGGGGTGCCGATCGTGATCGGCTCGCCCGCCACCAGCGGCGCGCTGCTCGTCGCCAGGATCGTCGCCTCGGTGGGCCCGTACGCGTTGAAGAACCGCCGGCCGGGACCGGTCCACCGGCTCACCAGCTCCGGCCCGAAGGCCTCCCCGGCCGCCACCACCACCCGCAGGTCCGTCAGGCCCGTGGGATCCACCGAACTCAATGCCGCCGGCGTGATGAACACGTGGGTCACCGCGTCGGCCGCCAGCACCTCGGCCAGGTCGGCACCGCCGCCCACCGACGCCGGCGCCACCACCACCGTCGCACCCGCGGAGAACCCGATCAGCAACTCGAGCATCGAGACGTCGAAACTCGGCGAGCACACATGCAACACCCGCGCGTCCGCGCCGACCCCGTAGTGCTCCCGCTCGGCGGAGATCACGCCGGCGATCCCGGCATGGGTGACCGCCACCCCCTTCGGGCGGCCCGTGGAGCCGGACGTGTAGATCATCCAGGCGAGGTCCGGCCCTTCGAGCGCGCGCGTCCGGTCGGCGTACGAGACGGGATGCCCGGGCAGCTGCCCGACCTGCCCGGCCACCGCCGCATCGTCGAGCAGCACCTGTTCGACTCCGGCCGGCACCGCGGCCGCGAAATCGCGCACCGTCATGCACAGGGCCGCGCCGGAATCTGCCAGCATGAATTCCACCCGCTCGAGGGGGTAGCGCGGGTCGACGGGGACGAACGTCGCGCCCGACTTCGCCACCGCCCACAACGCGAGCACCGACTCCACCGAACGGGGTATCGCCACCGCGACCACGTCGCCCGGCCCGACGCCCCGGCCGATCAGCCACCGCGCCCACCGCGACGACCTCTCGTCCAGCTCGCGATACGACAGGGCGGGGCCACCGGCGGCGCCCACCACCGCGGGATGGTCTCCGCGTTCCTCCACCGCGGAGGTCAGCAGAGTCGGCAGCAGTGCCACGCGCGTGGCCCGGCTACGCGACCGGCCCGGTTCCCTGCGCCGCACCCCCGGCTCTCGCCTCACGTGCCCGGACCTCGATCTGCCCGGACCGGGCTCCTGCGTTGCACTACGGATACAGCTCCTTCCACACGCGGGAAGAGCATGGAGAACTCGTCCCGCCCGGGAGGAATCTACCGGCCGGTATTCAGTTCCGCATACTCCATGGGTCGACGGCGGCCACTGTCGTCCACTGCCCACCCGCGGCAACGGACCCCGGCGGGACCTCGTCGCGGTCGGTGACGACCACGACCCCGAGGTCGTCACCCGGTGCCTCGTTCAACGCGTCTACCAGCGAAGACGGCACGAACGCATGGGTTACCCATTCGTCGGCCACGACGGCGGCGAGGTCGGCGCCGGGCTCGGGCACGATCACCACCGCCCCCGCGATCCCGGCAGCCAGGATCGCGAAGATGCGCCACTGCTCCGCCGTGAGGTCGCACACCAGCGACCGCGATTCGTAGTCCAGCTTCAGCGCGGCCGCACCGCCGCGGACCACGGCGACCAGTTCGCCGTGGTCGAGCCCGCGGCCGGCCACCCACAGCGCGGGGTGCTGCGGCTGCAGGACCCGGACCCGCTCCGAGTAGTCGACCGGCCGGTGGGACAGCGTGTCCACGGCCGTCACCGTCGCCGGGTCGTCGAGGCACACCCAGCGCGCGGCGGCGGACCGACGGGCGTCCGACCCGGTCGTCGTCAACCCGAGCCCGGGTGTCTCCGCAGGCGTGGCGGAGCCGGACACGGCGGGCACGATCGCGGCACCCGCCTTGGTCACCGCCCAGAGCGCGGTGATCAGCTCGGGGCCCGCCGGCACGGCGACCGCGACGCCGTCGCCGGGCCCGACGCCCTCGGCGATGAGATACCGGGCCCACTGCGACGACCGGCGGTCGAGGTCGAGGTAGGTGACCTCGACGCCGTCCGCGACGAACGCCGGGGCCTCGGGATCGGACTCCACGGCGACCTGCCACTCCTGCGGCACCGTCCGCTCGACGCGGTCGGGGACCGCCACTGGCTCGGGCTCGATGACCGTGGGCGCCGTGCGCTCGGTCTCGGTGCGGATGTCGATGTCCCCGACCACCGCGTCGGAGGTTTCCGCGACGGCGCGCAGGACGGTCACGAAGCGTTCGGCGAACGTCGCGACGGTGCCGGCGTCGAACAAGTCCACGGCGTAGGTGAACCCGACGTGCATGCCGGCGGCCGAGCCGCCCGGGTGCTCACGCGGATCGACGGTCACCTGCAGGTCGAACTTCGCGGCGAGTTCACCGGCGTCGAGGGCCTCGACGGTGAGACCCGGCAGTTCGAGCCGCGCCGCCTCGGTGTTCTGGAACGACAGCACCGTCTGGAACACGGGATGCCGGGCCGGGGAGCGCACGGCCACCACGTCGTCGACCACCCGCTCGAACGGCACGTCGGCGTGCCCGAACGCCTCGAGGTCGACGGCGCGGGCCCGGTCGAGCAGCTCGGCGAAGGTCGCCGCCGGGTCCACATCCGTGCGCAGGGCGAGGGTGTTGACGAACATCCCGACGAGGTCGTCGAGGCGCCGGTCACCGCGGCCCGCGACGGGCGTGCCGACGACGATGTCGTGGGTGCCGCTGAGCCGGGCGAGCAGCACGGCGAGCGCCGCGTGGACGACCATGAACAGCGACGCCCGGTGCTCGAGCGCGAGGGCGTCGAGCCGCTGCCGGATCTGCGCGTCGACCTCCACCGCCACCGTGCCGCCGCGCAGCGACGGCTGCGGCGGCCGGGGCCGGTCCGTGGGCAGATCGAGCAGTTCGGGCACCCCGGCCAGGCGCGAACGCCAGTAGGACAGCTGGGCACCGGCCGGCGACTGCGCATCGTCGGCGTCACCGAGGACCCGACGTTGCCAGAGCGCGTAGTCGGCGTACTGCACCTCGAGCGGCGCCCAGGCCGGCGTGCCGCCCGACAACCGCGACGCGTAGGCGGTCATCAGATCCCGTGCCAGCGGCGCCAGCGACGCACCGTCGGCGGAGATGTGGTGGACGACGAGAGCAAGCACGTGGTCGTCGGCGCCGACCGAGACGATCCGGCCGCGCACCGGCACCTGCGCGGAGACGTCGAAGCCCTCGGCGGCGAGGGCGACGACCTCGGCGAACGCCTCCTGCTCGGACGCCACCTCGACCGGCACGACCGCGGGCACCACCGCGTCGGCGTCGAGGACGTGCTGGTAGGGCCCCGTCTCGTCCTGCGGGTACCGGGTGCGCAGCGACTCGTGCCGCTCGATCACGTCGCGCACCGCGGCGGTGAGCGCCGCGGTGTCGAGGCGGCCACGCAGCCTGATCGCGAGCGGGATGTTGTAGCTCGCGGAGGCGGGATCGAGCTGGTTGAGCACCCACATGCGTTGCTGGGCGAGCGAGAGCGGCACCCGATCGGGGCGAGGCCCGGCGGTCAGCGCGGGCCGGGGCGCCGATTCCGCGTGCGCGTCGGCCCGGGCCGCGAGTTCGGCGACGGTCGGTGCCTCGAACAGTTCGCGGATCGCGAGGGCGGTTCCGAGCGACTCGTTGATCCGCGCGATCACCCGCGTCGCGATGAGCGAGTTGCCGCCGAGCTCGAAGAACGAGTCGTCCGCACCGGCCCGCTCGACGCCGAGCACGTCGGCGAACACCTGCGCGACGGCGCGTTCGGCGGCGGTGGCCGGTTCGCGGCGCCCGCCCGCGGTGGTGGCGGTCGCCTGCGGCACCGGCAGGGCGCGCCGGTCGAGCTTGCCGTTGACGGTGAGCGGCAGCTCGTCGAGGACGACCACGAGGTCCGGAATCATGTAGCCGGTGAGGAAGGCACCGAGCTGCTCGCGCACGCGGGCCACGTCGACGTCCGCGCCGGCGCGGGGCACGACGTAGCCGACGAGCCGGTCGCCGAGACCGTCGTCGCGGACCACGGCGACCGCCTGGGCCACCGCGTCGGCACGCAGCAGCGCCGCCTCGACCTCGCCCAGCTCGATGCGGAAGCCCCGCAACTGCACCTGCGCGTCGCTGCGCCCGGCGTACTCGAGCTCGCCGTCGGCGTTCCACCGCGCGACGTCGCCGGTGCGGTACAGCCGGCCCGCCCCGAAGGGGTCGGCGACGAACCGTGCGGCGGTCAGTCCCGGCCGACCGAGGTAGCCGCGGGAGAGCTGGTCACCGGAGACGTACACCTCGCCCGGCACCCCGACCGGGACGGGCTGCAGCCGCCGGTCGAGCACCCGCAGCCGCAGCCCCGGCAGGGAGCGGCCGATCCGGCTGGCGGCACCGGGGCGCGCGGCGCCGCGGTCGAGGGCCAGGAACGACACGTGAACCGTGGTCTCGGTGATGCCGTACATGTTGACCAGCGTCGGCGCCACGGGCCGGCGCCCGTACCAGCCGTCGAGCTTGCCGAGGTCGAGCGCCTCGCCGCCGAACACGACGTATCGCAGTGCGAGCGGATCGGCGTCGGGACGCTCCACGGACGCGACCCGATCGGCCTCGTCGAGCTGAAGGAACGCCGAGGGGGTCTGGTTGAGCACGGTGACCCGCTCTGCCCGCAGCAGCTCGAGGAACTGTTCGGGCGAGCGTGAGGTCAGGTAGTCGACGACGACGAGCCGGCCGCCGTACAGCAGCGGTCCCCACAGCTCCCACACCGTGAAGTCGAATGCGTAGGAGTGGAACAGCGTCCACACGTCGTCGGCACCGAACCCGAACAGCGGTTCGGCGTTGTCGAACAGGGTCAGCACGTTGCGGTGGGTGACCGCGACG
>NZ_PCZU01000269.1:2348-8388 GCF_002887785.1 Rhodococcus sp. ENV425 | reverse complement strand
GTGGAGCCGGAGGTGTAGATGACGTAGGCGCGGTTGTCCGCATGCAGCGGCGCGCTCCGCTCGGCGTCGGTGAGCGGCCCGGACGGCGCGTGCGGGTCGTCGTCCTCGATGTACACCCGGGGCAGGCCGACGTCCGGCAGAGCGTCGCCGTCACCGGTGGTGGTGGTGACGACGCAGCGCGGACGTGCGTCCTCGAGCATGTACCGCAGCCGCTCCGCCGGATACGTGGTGTCGGTGGGCAGATACGCGGCACCGGACTTGAGCACCCCCAGCAGCGCCACGATCAACTCGGTCGACCGGGGCAGCGCGACGGCCACGAGCTCCTCCGGGCCCGCCCCGGCCGCGACGAGCCGGCGGGCGAGGCGGTTGGCGCGCGCGTCGAGCTCGGCGAACGAGAGGGTGCGTCCGGCGAACGTGACGGCCGGGGCGTCGGGGCTGCGGCGGACGACGGCGTCGAAGCGGTCGGCGAGGGTCGCCGCTGCGGGCACCCGGACCCCGGACCCGAGCGTGCTCCACTCGGTGAGGATCCGCTCGGCCTCGGCGTCGTCCAGGAACGGCAGCGCGCCGACCGGGGTGGCGGCGTCCACGGTGACGCCGCGCAGGATCCGGGTGAACCGGTCGGCGAGGGACCGCATGGTGGGGGCGTCGAAAAGATCGGTGGCGTAGGCGAGTTCGACGGTCATCCCGCCGGGGGCGCCGCGCTCCGAGAGCTGCTCGGCGACGGTGACCTGCAGATCGAACTTCGCGATGGCCGTGTCGAATTCGACCCCGGAGATGCTCAGGTCGGGCAGCTCCAGGGCGGACTGCGGCAGGTTCTGGAAGGTGAGCATCACCTGGAACAGCGGGTGCCGGGCCTGCGAGCGGGGCGGGTCGAGCACCTCGACGAGCCGTTCGAACGGCATGTCGGCGTTCGCGAACGCCTCGAGATCCGTGCCGCGCACCCGGGCGAGCAGGTCGGCGAACGGCTCACCGGGTTCGACGGCGGTGCGCAGCACCAGCGTGTTGACGAACATGCCGATCAGGTCGTCCAGGGCGGCCTCGCCGCGGCCCGCGACGGGGGTGCCGACGGCGATGTCGTCGGTGCCGGACAGCCGGGCCAGCAGCACGGCCAGCGCCGTGTGCACCACCATGAACACGCTCGCGTTGTGGGTGCGGGCCAGGTCGGCGAGCGCCGCGTGCAGTTCGGCGTCGATCGGGACACGAAGGGCGGCACCGTGATTGGACGCAACGGCGGGACGGGGCCGGTCCACCGGGAGGGTGAGTTCCTCGGGCAGGTCGGCGAGCTGCGCGCGCCAGTAGGCGAGCTGCCGCGACAGCACGGATTCCGGATCGTCCTCGTCGCCGAGCACCTCGCGCTGCCAGAGCGCATAGTCGGCGTACTGAACCGACAACGGCGGCAACGGATTCGGCTCGTCACGGGTGCGCGCCCGATAGGAGGCGACGACGTCACGGGTCAGCGGCGTCATGGAAAAACCGTCGCCGGAGATGTGGTGCACGACGAAGACGAGCACGTGCTCCTCGTCGGAGATCCGCAGCAGCGCGACGCGCCACGGCACGGCGGCGGTGACGTCGAACCCGGTGCCGACCAGCTCGAGGACGCGAGCGGGAACGTCCTCGGCCGCAACCTCGACGGGGGCGAGATCCGGCAGTACCTCGGCCACCGGCAGTACCACCTGGTAGCCGTCGCCGTCGATCTCCGGGTAGACGGTGCGCAGCGACTCGTGCCGGGCGACGAGGTCGGCGACCGCGCCGCGCAGGGCGTCGACGTCGAGACGCCCGGCGAGCCGGATCGCGACGGGGATGTTGTCCACCGCCGACTCGGGCGCGAACCGGTTCAGGAACCACATGCGCTGCTGGGCGAGCGACAACGGGATCCGCTCGGGGCGGTCGCGGGCGACCAGCGCCACGGCACCCGAGCCGGCCTGCGACTCGAGCCGCGCCGCGAGCGCCTCCACCGTCGGCGCCTCGAACACCAGCGGCACCGGCACCCGGGTGTCGAGGGCCGCGCCGAGCCGGGCGACGAGCCGGGTGGCGACGAGGGAGTTGCCGCCGAGGTCGAGGAACGAATCGTCGAGACCGACCCGCTCGACGCCGAGGACGTCGGCGAAGACGTCGGCGACGGCCTGCTGGGCCGGGGTCTGCGGCGCCCGGTACTCCCGGACCGCGAACACTGGGGCGGGAAGGGCCGCGCGGTCGAGCTTGCCGACGGGATTGAGCGGCACCTCGGCGATGGGGACGACCGCCGCCGGGAGCATGTAGTCGGGCAGGAAGCCGGCCGCGAACTCGACGAGAGCGCCGGTGTCGAGGTCCGCGCCCCCGGCGGCCGGCACGACGTAGGAGACGAGCGCGGTCTCCCCGGAGGGCAGGGCGCGGCCCACGGTGGTGGCGAACTCGACGTCCGGGTGCCGGACGAGGACCGCGTCGATCTCGGTGAGTTCGATGCGGTAGCCGCGGATCTTGACCTGGAAGTCGGAGCGGCCGAGGTACTCGATCACACCGCTGTCGTCCCGGCGCACGAGGTCGCCGGTGCGGTACATGCGCGCCCCGCCGTCCGCGAACGGGTTGGCGACGAACCGGTCGGCGGTCAGGCCCGGACGGGCGTGATACCCCAGCGCGAGCTGTGCGCCCGCCAGGTACAGCTCACCGGTGACACCGGCGGGGACCGGGCGCAGGTGCGTGTCGAGCACGTATGCCCCCACGCCGGGGATCGGGGTACCGATGCGGATCGGCTCGCCCGGGTGCAAGGGGGCACTGCTCACCGCCAGGACGGTCGCCTCGGTCGGCCCGTATCCGTTGAAGAAGTCGCGGCCGGGCGCGGCCCAGCGCTCGACGAGATCGGGACCGAAGCTCTCCCCCGCCACCACGACCACGCGCAGGTCGTCCAGGCCCTGCGGGTCGACGGACCCCAGCGCCGCCGGGGTGATGAAGGTGTGGGTGACGCGCTCGGCCGCGAGCAGCTCCGCCAGGTCCGCGCCGCCGACGATCGTCGGCGGCGAGACCACCAGGGTCGCGCCGGCGGTGAAGGCGCTCAGCAGCTCGAGCATCGACACGTCGAAGCTGGGCGAGCAGATGTGCAGCACCCGCGCCTCGGCGGTGACCCGGTAGTGCTCGCGTTCGGCGGTGATCAGGCCGGCGATGCCGGTGTGCGGGACGGACACGCCCTTCGGCAGGCCCGTCGACCCGGAGGTGTAGATCATCCAGGCCGGGTGCAGCTCGGACAGCGGCCGGATCCGATCGGCGTACGACACCGGGTGGCCGGGGCGGGCGGCGATGTCACCGGCCACGCCGGGATCGTCGAGCGCGGTCCACCGCACCGAGCCCGGCAGGTCCGCGGCGAAGGCCGTGAGGGTCAGGCCGACGGCCGCGCCGGAGTCGGACACCATGTGCAGGACCCGCTCGGCCGGGTACTTCGGGTCGACGGGCAGGAACGTCGCCCCCGACTTCGCCACCGCCCACACGGACAGGACGGACTCCGCCGAGCGGGGCACGGCGACCGCCACCACGTCGCCCGGGCCGATGCCCCGCTCGATCAGCAGCCGCGCCAGCTGCGACGACTTCTCGTCCAGCTCCCGGTACGTGAGCGTCGCCCCGCCCGCCGCGACGACCGCCGGGTGATCGCCGCGTTCCTCCACGGCCGATACCAGTAGTTGCGGCAGCAACGTCGCCTGGGTGCGGGTGCGGGAGCCCCGCTGGGGGCGGGTGGGGGCGGGACGGCGGCTGCGGGCGGGGCGTTCGCGGCGCTCGACGGCCGGCGACTGGGGAGCGATCGCCGGATCGCTCCCGCCCAGGCTGCCGTCGTGTCGAGAAGACCGCATGTAGATGCCCACATCCTTCGCTTCGGTTCCGTTGCTCGCGCGCGAACGAGCAAGCATAGTCACTGCGCCCGGCGCCCTCGGCGGGACCGTACCGGCCGGTAGCCGCCACTCGTTCATCCACCGATGCGCCCGCGACGTTACCCTCGGGCCCCCGCCGGGACCGGACGCGGTGAGGCTCCCCCGACGAAAAGGGGAGCCTCACCGCGGCGGGCCGGACCTCAGGCGACGACGACCCGATGGGCCGTGCGCCACCGCTCGAGCAGGTCCTCCGGCGCCCGATCGACCACGACCACCACCGCCAGATCCTCGAGCCCCCCGGGTTCGAGGGTGTCGAGCGCGTCGGCGGTCAGGTGGGCATGGGTGACCCACTCGTCGTACAGGGCGGCGTCGAGTGCCTCCCCCGAGTCGGCGCCCTCCGGCACCACGACGACCGTCGCGCCGGTGGCCGTGACCAGCAGCGGCTCGAGCGCACCGGCCTCCGCCGCGGTCGACCCGACCGCGGCGCTGCGCGACTCGTAGGTCAGGCCGTACTGCTCGCGCAGCTCGCCGATCCGGTCGATCAGCTCGGCCTGGGTGAACGTGCGGGTCGCGGTGACCAGGGCCGGGCTCTCGGACCCGACGACCCGGAGCCGGTCCGCGTACGAGACGGGGTGTGCGGCCTGCGCCGCCTGCTCGGCGCGCAGCTGCTCGTCGTCGAGCGGCAGCCACGTGACGGTGCCGGGCAGGCCGGCGGTGAGTTCCGCCACGGTCAAGCCCAGCGTCACCCCTGCGGCGCCCGGCGCCCCGACGAACGGGCCGCCGGGATCGACCATCAGCAGGGCCGCGCCGGTCTTGGCGACCGCCCACTGCGCCACCACCGACTGCACCGACCGCGGGACGGCGACGGCGACGACGTCGCCGGTGCCGATGCCGCGCGCGATGAGCAGCCGCGCCAGCCGCGACGACCGCGCGTCCAGCTCGCGGTACGGCACCTCGGTGCCGTCGACGGCCACGGCCGGGGCTTCCGGATCCTCCTCGACCACGTGGGCCAGCACGGCGGCGAGCGTGCGGCCGGTGCTCGCGGCCGGAGCCTGCGCCGGCTCGGCCTCGGCGACGAGGTGTGCCCGCTCCGCGGCGTCCATGAGGTCGATGTCCCCCACCGCCGCCTGGGCATCGGCCACGAAGGCGTCGAGGACCCGCACGAACCGCTGCGAGAGCACGGTCACCTCCGTCTCGTCGAAGTACCGCTCCAGGTACTTGAAGGTGAACACGATCTCCGACTGCGCGAGGGTGAGCAGCGTCAGCGGGTAGTGGGTCGCGTCGTCGAGCCGGACGTCCGTGACGGTCATGCCGTCGAGGTCCGTGGCGGCGGAGGACAGCGCGGCCCGGTCGATCGGGTACGACTCGAACACGAGCAGCGTGTCGAATCCGATCCGCCCGCCCGCCCGCTGCTGGATCTCGGTCAGACCAAGGTAGTGGTGGCCGAGCAGTTCCGCCTGCTGTGCCTGCACGCGGCGCAGCAGCTGCGCGACGGTCTCGTCGTCATCGGTGTCCACCCGCACCGGCAGGGTGTTGATGAACAGGCCGACCATCGACTCGACGCCGGGCAGCTCGGCCGGCCGGCCGGACACGGTGGCGCCGAAGGTCACGTCGGAGCGTCCCACGATCCGGCCGAGCAGCACCGCCCAGGCCGCCTGCACCAGGGTGTTCACGGTGACCCCGAGGCTCGCGGCCAGGGCGGTCACCGCCGCGGCGCGTTCCTCGTCGAACACCACGTGCACCGAGGAGATGGCGTCCGCGTCGGGATGCCGCACCGACGGGGCGAGGACGGTCGGCTCCTCGACGCCGGCGAGTGCCTTCGCCCACACCTCGAGCGACGCCTCCCGGTCCTGCTCCGCCAGCCACTCGAGGAACTCCCGGTAGGAGCGGACGGCCGGGAGCGCGGTGGTGTCCCCGTGCGTGACGTACAGCGCCATGAGGTCCTGCATGAGGACCGGCATGGACCAGCCGTCGATCAGGATGTGGTGGACCGTCACCGCGAGCAGCGAGCGGCCCTCGGCCACGTCGACGAACAGGAACCGGATCAGCGGGGCGGTGCCGAGGTCGAAGCGCCGGACCTGCTCGTCGCGCAGGATGCGGGCCAGCTCGGCGTCGCGGGCGTCCTCGGCGAGGCCGCCGAGGTGCTCGTGCCGCCACTGCACGTCGACGTCACCCAGCACCAGCTGCACGGGATCGCCGCTGTCGGT
>NZ_PCZU01000269.1:0-2338 GCF_002887785.1 Rhodococcus sp. ENV425 | reverse complement strand
GAACACCGTCCGCAGGTTCGGGTACCGGTCCAGCAGCGCCTGCGCCGCGGCGCGCAGCCGCTCCGGATCGACCGCACCGCCGAGTTCGAGCACCGCCTGCATCGTGTAGACGTCCACGCTCGCCTCGGTCATGAGCGCGTGGAAGTGCAGACCCGCCTGCAGCGGCGACAGCGGCCACGCGTCGGTCACCGACGGGTACCGCGACTGCCACACGTCGAGGTCGTGCTGGGCGACCGACACGAGCGGCACGTCCGACGGGGTCAGGCCCCCGGCGCCCGGCTCGCGGACGTGGCGGGCCAGCGCAGCCAGGGCCTCATGCCAGTGCTGTGCCAGCTCCTCGATCTCCGAGCGCTCGACCACCCCGGCGGGGAAACCGAAGCGCGCCTCGAGCTGTGGGCCCTCCGGGCGGTACGACACGGTCGCCGCGACGTCGATCGTCGCGGTGACGGGCAGGCCGGCGGGGCGGACCGTGAGGTCGCCGAACGCATCGGCCGGCGCCCACGCACCGCCCGGGACCGGCTCGCCGTAGTGGAACGCAACCTGCGGCCGCGGAGCGCCGAGCTCCCCTGCGGAATCGGGGTCGAGGTGCCGCAGCAGACCGAAGCCGGCACCACCGTCGGGCAGGGCCCGCAGCTGTTCCTTGACCGCCTTGACGGCGGCGCCCATCGCCGGTCCCCCGGCGAACGCGTCGTCGAGGTCGATTCCCTCGAACCCGGCACGGAACGGGAATACGGTGGTGAACCATCCGACGGTCCGGGACAGGTCGGCACCGGGGACCACGGCCGCGTCGCGTCCGTCCCCGTCCACCGCGAGCAGCGTGGACGTCTCGTCGATGCCCCGGTCCCGGCGCCACCGCACCAGCGCGAGGCCGAGCGCGGTGACCAGACCGTCGCGGACGGTGCCGTGGAACCGCTCGGGCACCGCGGTGAGCAGCGCCTCCGTGTCCGCGGCGGGGACGGTGCCGCGCACGTGCTCGACCGTGGCGCCGAGATCGACGGCCGGGTCGAGCGGGCGGTTCCCGATCGGGAAGTCCGGTCCGTCGAGGATCGAGCGCCACAGTGCGAGTTCCGTGCGGCGCTCGGGCCGGCCGGCCGCCTCGACCAGCCCGTGCGCCCAGCGGCGCAGGGAGGTACCGACCGGGGGCAGCACCACCGGGCGTCCGGCCGCGAGGGCGTCGTACGCGGCGGCCAGATCGTCGACCAGGATGCGCCAGGACGCGTCGTCGGCCACGAAACGGTGGGCGACGATCAGCAGCGTCTCGCCGCGCCCGTCGTCGATGCGGACGAACTGCACCATCCGGCCCGTGGCGGGGTCGAGTCGCTCGACGGCCGCCCCGAGGGCCCGCTCGGCGCGGGCCCGCACGTCGTCGGCCGCGTCCGTTTCCGGTTCCGCCTGCGCCAGCAGGGTTTCCGGGTCGACGGTGCCGGTGGCACGCACCCGCAGGGCGACGGCGCCGTCGGCGTCGTGCTCGACGATCGCACGCAGCGCGTCGTGATGGTCGACGAGCACGCCGATTGCCCCGGCCAGGGCGTCGTGGTCGACGCCGGAGGGCAGGGTCACCGCCGTGGCCACGGCGAGTCGTTCGACGTGGCCGGCGGCGTCGAGCGCGTCACGCATCGCCGGCGTCAGCGGGACGTCGCCGACACCGCCACCGGGCGGTTCCGCGGGTGCACCCGCCCCACCGCCGGTGAGGGTGGCGACCTCCGCCAGACCCGCGACGGTCTTGCGTTCGAACACGTCCCGCGGGGTGAACACCACCCCGCGGGCCTTCGCGCGCGAGACCAGCTGGATCGAGACGATGCTGTCGCCGCCGAGGGCGAAGAAGTCGTCGTCGAGACCGACCTGTTCGAGACCGAGCACCTCGGCGAACACCCGCGCCACGGCCTCCTCCGTGACGGTGGTCGGGGCCCGGAACTCCCGGGCCTCGAACACCGGCGCCGGCAGCGCCCTGCGGTCGAGCTTGCCGTTGACGTTCAGCGGCAGCGCCTCGAGCACCACGAACGCCGCCGGCACCATGTACGACGGCAGGTCCCGCCCGAGTTGCGTGCTCACGTCGGCGACGTCGAGCACGACGCCGGGCTGCGGCACCACGTAGGCGATCGCCTGCGGTCCGACCCGGTCGTCCTCGCGGACGATCACCGCCACGTCCCGGATACCGTCGATGCCGCGCAGCGCGGCCTCGATCTCGCCGAGCTCGATGCGGAAACCGCGAATCTTGACCTGGAAGTCCGTGCGTCCGACGTACTCCAGGCGACCCGCCGGATCCCACCGCACCAGGTCACCGGTGCGGTAGAGCCGTTCGCCGTCCCCGAACGGCGAGGCGACGAACCGCTCCGCC
>NZ_PCZU01000268.1:159992-166610 GCF_002887785.1 Rhodococcus sp. ENV425 | reverse complement strand
ACGCCCGCGCCACCGCCTCCTGCTGTGCGGTCATCCGCCGGGTCAGCAGCGGGGTGGCGCGGTCGAGCGCGACGAGGATCGCAGGCGTGCCCAGCAGCACCAGCAGACCGAGGGGGACGTCGACGAGCAGCAGCGCCACCGCGGCCCCGGCCACCGCGGTGATCGCCGCGGCGGTGGCGGGCACCACGTGCAGGATCTGCGCGGCCCGCCCGGCGTCGGTGGTCGCCACCGCCAGGAGTTCCCCGATGCGCAGGGAGGTGCGCACCCCGCGCGGATCGAGGATCCGGCGCGC
Source organism: Rhodococcus sp. ENV425 (assembly GCF_002887785.1). NCBI lineage: Bacteria > Bacillati > Actinomycetota > Actinomycetes > Mycobacteriales > Nocardiaceae > Rhodococcus > Rhodococcus sp. ENV425. The sequence goes on along the minus strand of NZ_PCZU01000268.1, from coordinate 166,318 downwards.
CACCGTGACCCGCAGCCGGTGCGACTCGGCCTCGATCGCCGCGACGAGCCGGCGCGCGCCGAAACGCCACGAGTAGGTGAGCACGACGAACAACGCGGCCAGGCCCGCGAGGGCGACGACCAGCGTCGGGACGTCGCCGCTGGTGACCGGTCCGTCGATGATCGCCCCGATCGCGACGGGGACGAGGGTCTCCATGACTTGGTGCAGCGAGACCAGCGCGGTGCCGATCGCCAGCGCGACCCGCTGGTTCGCAATCGTGTGCCGCAGCAGCCGCAGACCCGGCTCCTTCCCCTGATCGATCCGGCGATCACCGTCGCTGCTCATGCCTCCCACCACACGAAACTCTCCGTTCCCCGTCCCCGCTCCCAGAAGTGAGCCAACCCTAACTCGTGGAGCGGCTGGCGTCGGAGTCGCCGGTTCTCATAGAGTCGCACTACGAATGACCTGCTCGAACGGAGCAGCCAGCCCGGGAGGAACCACCATGGCCGCGGACGCCACCACCGAGAACGACATCCCCGACGAGGAACTCGAACCCGTCGCGGACGAGACGGCCCGTCAGGCACAGCGTGTCGTCGCTGCCTACGCGGAGGATGCGGACGAATGCCGCATGCTGCTGTCCATGCTCGGCATCGGGCCGAACCCGAAGACGGACTGAGCGGATACCGGCGAACAAGGACAGAGGAGCACCACGTGGCTGCAGGTGAGGAGTCGATGCACGTGGGTGGTTCGGACTTCGTGGTCGTCGCGAACCGCCTGCCCGTCGACCTCGAGCGTCTTCCGGACGGCTCGACCCGATGGAAGCGCAGCCCGGGTGGCCTCGTCACCGCGCTCGAGCCGATCCTGCGCAACAACCGCGGAGCGTGGGTCGGCTGGGCCGGTGTCGCCGACGCCGAGCTCGACCCGATCGTCGAGGACGGCCTCGAGCTGCATCCGGTGCCGCTGAGCGGGCAGGAGATCGCCGACTACTACGAGGGCTTCTCCAATGCGACGCTGTGGCCGCTGTACCACGACGTCATCGTCCGGCCGGAGTACCGGCGGGAGTGGTGGAACACCTACGTCGAGGTCAACCGCCGGTTCGCGGAGGCGACCGCGAAGGCGGCGGCACAGGGCGCGACGGTGTGGGTGCAGGACTACCAGCTGCAGCTGGTGCCGAAGATGCTGCGGATGCTGCGGCCGGATCTGACCATCGGCTTCTTCCTGCACATTCCGTTCCCCCCGGTGGAGCTGTTCATGCAGATGCCATGGCGGACCGAGATCGTCGAGGGCCTGCTCGGCGCCGATCTGATCGGCTTCCATCTGCCCGGCGGTGCCCAGAACTTCCTGTACCTCGCGCGCCGGCTGGCCGGTCATCAGACCTCCCGCGGCACCGTGGGTGTGCGCTCGAAGCTCGGGGTGGTGCAGGTCGGGTTCCGTGCGGTGCGCGTCGGTGCGTTCCCCATCTCCATCGACTCCGGACAGCTCGACGAGCGGGCCCGCCGCAAGTCGATCCGCGACCGCGCCAAGCAGATCCGCAAGGAGCTCGGCAACCCGAAGCACATCATGCTCGGCGTCGACCGGCTCGACTACACCAAGGGCATCGACGTCCGGCTCGACGCGCTGCTCGAGCTGATCGCCGAGGGCCGGGTGGATCCGGCCGAGACGGTGATGGTGCAGCTGGCCACCCCCAGCCGCGAGCGCGTCGAGTCGTACGTGCAGATGCGCGGCGCCATCGAACAGACGGTCAGCCGGATCAACGGCGAGTACGCCGAGGTGGGCCGGCCCGTGGTGCACTACATCCACCGGCCCATTCCGCGCGACGAGCTGATCGCGTTCTTCGTCGCGGCCGACGTCATGCTGGTGACGCCGCTGCGCGACGGCATGAACCTCGTCGCCAAGGAGTACGTGGCCTGCCGCAGCGACCTCGGCGGCGCCCTCGTCCTGAGCGAATTCACCGGGGCCGCAGCGGAATTGCGCCAGGCATTCCTGTGCAATCCGCACGACCTCGAGGACGTCAAGGACAAGATGGAGGCGGCGCTGAACCAGTCCCGCGAGGACGGTCGGCGGCACATGCGGGCACTGCGCCGGCAGGTCCTCGCCCACGACGTGGACCGGTGGGCGCGCTCCTTCCTCGACGCACTCGCGCATCAGGGCGCGGCCGGTCCGGCGCTGATCGCGCCGGCGGAGGTCGGCGAGCCCGAGTGACAAGCACACCGGACCGCGAAGCCTACGGTGTCCGGTCGTCGTCCGAGCGCAACGTCGAGGAGGCGACGACCGGGACGCCGGCACCACGCATGCCCACGCCCGCCGATTCCCTCGACGTGCTGCTCGTCGAGGACGACGCCGGGGACGAGCTGATCATCCGGGAGTCGTTCGAGGCCAACGAGATCGGCAGCACGCTGCACGTGGTGCGGGACGGCGCGGAGGCTCTCGACTTCCTGTACCGGCGCGGGGCCCACGCCGGCGCCGTGCGGCCGGCGCTGGTGCTGCTCGATCTGAACCTGCCGAAGTACGACGGGTGGCAGGTGCTCGAGGCGGTCAAGGCCGATCCCGACCTGGCGTCCATCCCCGTCGTCGTGCTGACGACGTCCACCGCCGAGGAGGACGTGGTGCGCAGCTACCGGTTGCGGGCCAACGCCTACGTCTCCAAGTCGGTGGACTTCGACCGGTTCGTCGCCACCGTGCGGCACATCGACCGGTTCTTCGTGCACATGGTGCGCCTGCCCGGCCGCTGACCGTCCGCCCGGCTCAGATCGGGGTCAGGCGGCTCACCAGCCAACGGCCGTCGTGCTTCTCGAGTTCGACGCGGACGCGGCTGCCGCTGCTGACCGCCTCGGGATTGACGGAACTGGTGGTGATCTGGTTGAGGAACAACAGGGTCACCGCCCGATCGGCCTCGGCCGACACGACCGACGACGCCTGCACACTCACCTGCACGGTGATCGCCTTCTCCTTGGCGCCGGGCGCGATGACGTTCTTCATCAGGTTCGTGTACTCGTCCCGGAAGTCGCCGGTGAGCCCGTCGGAGGCGGCGGCGACCTGCTCGTCGACCGTGGCGTGGTCGTACGCGAGCATCGCGACGGCCTGCTCCTCGGCGGCCTGCAGGGCCTCGGTCCGGGCGGCCTCGGCGCCGTCGCGCTCGACCTTGTCGTACACGCCCACGCCGACGAGGCCGGCGAGCACGATCGCCGCGGCGGTGAGGGCCGCGAGCAGCATCCGGCGCGCACCTCCCCCGGAGCCGGGCTGCGCCGTAGCGCTTTCCGCGCCCTCCACGCCCGCGGCGTCGTCGGTCTTCTCGAGGGTCACGGCCTCGTCCTTCGAATGCTCGGTCATGGTACGAAATCCACCTTCGAGGCCAGCAGCCGACCGTTCTCGTCGCAGATCGTCACCCGCAGCCGGAAGTCGCGGGGCTCGGGTTCGGGCTGTTCCGCGTTGCTGACCATCGACCGCGCGGCCACGAGCGAGGACATGCAGGCGCCGTCCTCGGCCTGGATTCCGGCCTCGATCACCTCACCGGTGGTGTCCACGTTCGCCTTGGTCACCACATCGACGAAAGGCCCTTCGCGTCCTTCGAATTCGGCCTTGAAGTCACCGGTCGCCCCGTCGAGCAGACGCTGTACGTCCTCGGCCGCGCTCTGCGGGTGGATGGTGGTCAGATTCAGCACGGTCTGCCGCGCGGCCTGCAGGTACGCCGCCCGCCGGGCGTCGTGGTCGCGGTCGGCCGTCGCGCCGAGCCACAGCCACACTCCGGCGCCCACCAGGGCGAGGACGATCAGGGCTGCGACCGCGGGGAGCACCCGGCTCTGCCGGGCGGGTCCGGTCTCCGGCGTCGATGTCGTGGGGGTCTCTTCGTCCGCCATCAGCCTTGCTGCGCCTTCATGTACGTCTCCAAACTGGTCTCGGGGCCGGTGTCGACGTTGCGGTACACCGTACCTTCGGGACCGATGTACGTTCCCGTCGCCGGGTCGATGCCGCGCGCCGTCACCCCGGCGGGCGCGGCCGCGCCCGTCCCGGTCGCGTGCGAGGCGGGCACCGGCATGTCGCCTTCCGACTGCACGGGCGTCGGGGCGCCCCGCCACGGGTTGTCGAGGTATTCGGGCTGGTACCCGTTGCGGCACGCCTCCGGCGTGGGGGCGCGCCGGCCCGGGAACTCCATGCACGGCAGGTTCCGCGCGCCTCGCACGGCGTTCGGATCCGACTGCGGGAGCTTGCAGTACACCTCGCCGGGGGTGTCCACCATCGTGGTGTCCGCAGGGCTGCGCCACTGTTCGGGCGGCAGGAAGCCGGACAGGCACGGCGGCGGATCGTGCAGCTGCAGGTGGAAGTCGACGACCGCGCCGTCCTCGGCCGGTCCGCTGCCGGCCGCGGTGATCAGCGCCGTGGTCATCGGCGGGTACAGCACCAGGATCTGTTCGATGCCGGCGTTGTAGAGCACGCCCACCTCCCCGACGCCGACCATGTTGGCCAGCAGCAGCGGCAGCGTCGGCCGCAGGTCCTGCAGCAGCTGTTCGGCCTCGGCCGCGGCGCCCGGCCCCTTCGCGAGCACCGCCCGCAGGTCGGTGTCGGCGGCCCGCAGCCCGTCGGTGAACGTCAGCATGTCCCGCGTCCAGGAGCGGATCGCGTCGCTGGTGACGACCTGGGTGTCGAGCAGCGGACCGAGCTGATCGAGCAATGCCTTCGTCTGCTCGCTGCCGGCGCTCGCCTCCTGCACGAACAGGCGGGTCGAGTCGATCAGCCGCTGCAGGTCGGGCCCCGACCCGTTGAACGCGTCGAACGACTCGTCGACGACGGTGCGCAGCCGTGTGTCGCTGATGCTGGCGAGCAGGACGTCGGCCTGGTCGAGCAGCTCGCCCACCTCCTGCGGCACCGACGTCCGGTCGGCCGGGATCACGTCGCCGTCCGACAGATACTCCCCGTTCGAACCATCTTGCGGGGGAACGAAGTCCACGTACTGCTCGCCGACGGCGGACACGCTGCGGACCGCTGCGTCGACGTCGGCGGGGATCGAGCGGTCGCTGTCGATCGACAGGATGGCCTCCACCCCGGCCGGCGACAGCTGCACCTTGTCGACCACCCCGACGGTGTTGCCGCGGTAGGTGACGTTGGCGTGCGGGTAGAGCCCGCCGGTGGAGGGCAGTTCCACGATCACCGTGTACCGGCCGACGCCGAGCAGCTGCGGGAGCCGCACGTACTGCAGCGACATCACCAGCAACCCGACCACCGTGAGCACCGAGAAGATGGCGAGCTGGATCCGGACGAACTTCGACAGCATCATGGCGCGGGCACCCCCAGCGGGGGCAGCCCCGGAACGGTGATCTCCCCCAGACCGGGGACCGACAGCGTTGCGGCCGGGCCGGGCGCGGGTTGCGCGGCCGGCTGCTGGAGCGGGGCCTGGAAGGGGTCCGCGGACTGGGCCGCCAGCCCGGCGTCCCGGCCGAGGATGCCTTCCGGGCCGGCGAGGCGCCCGGCGAGCGGGGTGCCGGTGAGGAAGTTCAGGTCCAGCCGTTCGAGGGTGAGGTCGATGGTCATGGCGAGGTTCGCGTAGTCGCCCCGGATCACCTGGTCGATGCCGGCCTGCGGGAACGGATAGGTCAGCAGCACGCCGAGCACCTCGGTCAGCGCGTTGCCCGAGTCGGCGAGCGCACGCAGTGTCGGAGCCAGCGCCTGCAGGTTGGTCTGCAGGTCGTCGCCGCTGTTCTCGACGAGCCGGCTGGCGACGGTGCTCATCTCGCCGAGCGAGGTGAGCGCGGTGGTCAGGTCCTGCCGCTGTTCCACCAGCACGTTCAGCGCGGCCGGCATCTCGTCGAGCGCACGGACGAGGGTGGCGTTCTGCGCGTCGACCGTCCACGCGAGCCGATCGATGCCCTCCATCGCGGCGATGATGTCGCCGCGCTGCCGGTCGAGGGTGCCGACGAGTTCGTCGAGCCGCGGCAGCAGGTTCCGGATCGAGTCCTCCCGCCCGTTCAGCGCCGCGTTCAGCTCGGTGGTGATGTCGTTGATCTGCGCGAGTCCACCGCCGTTGAGGACCACCGACAGCGACGACAGCGTCTGCTCGGTGGTCGGGTACACCCCGGCCCGCTCGAGCGGGATCAGGTCGCCGTCCTCGAGCCGGCCCTGCGGCGGCTCGTCCGCCGGCGACGCCAGTTCGAGGTGCTGCGAGCCGAGCAGGCTGGTCTGCCCGATCTTGGCGGTGGCGTTCGCCGGGAGTTCGACGTCGCCGTCGAGGGCCACCGTCACGAGCGCGTGCCAGTCCTCGACCTCGATCTTCGTGACGCTGCCGACCTGGACGTCGTCGACCCGCACCGGCGAGTTCTGCGTCAGGGTGGTCACATTCGGCATCTGGATCCGTA
>NZ_PCZU01000268.1:115902-159956 GCF_002887785.1 Rhodococcus sp. ENV425 | reverse complement strand
CGGTGCCGGGCAGGGCGAGGGAGTTGAGCCCCTCCCATTCGCATCCGGTCAACGTCAGGGACGCCGCGACCGCCATCGCGGCGGCGGCGTACCGCCGTGCCGGGCGGGTGTGCCGGGTTCGGGTGCTCATCGTCCTCCTCCCGGCTGCAACAGCGCACCGAGGTCGGGGGGAACCGTCACGGTGGGCAGATCCGAGAGCGGCCCGGCCGGCGGCGGAGTGGCGTCCGCGGGTGCGATGCCCCGGCCCGCCGCCTCGGCTTCCGCCTCGAGACCCGGTTCGGTGTACACGATCTGGTCGGGGAACGCCTCCACCGCGGCGATGGGGTTGGTCATGATCGGCAGGTAGTTCATCGCCAGCGACTGGAGGACCGGCCCGAGCTGCTGGCGGCACAGCTCCGCGCTGCGGTCGGAGGTGGCGTTCGCCGCGGCGGCCACGGACCCGCACATGAACTCGACGGGGTTGGCGAGGTTGCTGATCGCCAGCGCACCGGTGAGCGAGCCCTGGGCGGGCTTGTAGATGTCGTAGAAGTTCGCCAGCGCCGTCGGGCCGGAGTGCAGGACCCGCTCGATCTCGGGCCGCTTGCGTGCGAGCACCTCGGTGGCGTCGGCGAGGCGCTGCACCGACTCGGTCAGCGCTGCCCGGTTGTCCTGCACGAACCGCTGCACGTCGCCGACCGCGAGGTCGAGGTCCGCGAGCGAGGTGCCGAGCTGGCCCGAGCTCTGGGCGAGGACGTCCGAGACCGACGCCAGCCGGCCACCGAGCTGGACGATCTGCTCGTTGCTGGTCGAGAGCACCGACACGAACGCCTGCAGGTTCCGGACGGTGCCGAACAGGTCGGTGCGCCCCTCCGACAGGGTGTGCATGGTGTCGGACAGTTCGCGCAGCGTGGCACGGACGGTCAGGCCGTTGCCGTCGAGGTTCTCGGCGGCGGTATCGATGAAGCGGCCGAGCGAGCCCTGGGGGTCGAGGCCCTGGGGGCCCAGCGCCTCCGACAGGCGCATCAGTTCCGTCTTGATCTGGTCCCATTCGACAGGCGAGGCGGTGCGCTCGACCGGGATCGTCGCGTCGTCGGCGAACTGCGGGCCGCCCGAGTACGCCGGGGTCAGCTGGATGAAGCGCGCGGACACGAGGCTCTGCGCGATGATCACGGCCTTGGCGTCGGCCGGGATGTCGACGGAGTCGTCGACCTGCATCTGCACGCGCACCAGGTCGTCGCCCGGCTCGATGCGGGTGATCGTGCCGACGCTCACGCCCAGCACGCGCACGTCGTCGCCCTCGTACAGGCCGCTCGTGGAGACGAATTCGGCGTTGATCGTGCGCTTCCCCCAGCCGGGCAGCACCACGGCGAATGCGACGAGGGCCAGGGCCACCACCGCGACACCGGCGATCACCGGTATCAGCTGGCGGCGGCGCTTTCCGGGCCGCCCCCCGGGGGCCTCGAAGGTGTGGGTGCTCATTCGCCATCCTTCGTGATCGACGGCGGGTTCTTCGGAATGATGTCCTGCAGGTCCTGCTGCAGCAGCTCGGGGGCGACCGTGCTGTCGACCAAGGCCTTCCACCACGGCGCGGGCAGGACGTTCGACACGTACGCGTTGAAGAACGGACCGCTCGCCACGGACTCGCCGAGCGCGCTGATGTACGGGCCGAGACCGTCGAGGGCGCCGGCGATGTTCTCCTTGTTCGCCTGCAGGTTGGCGGTCACCGCGTTGAGCTTCTCCAGGGTGGGAGCCATCTGCGCCTGGTTCTCCTGCACCAGCGCCGACAGCTGCCGTGAGACCGCGGAGATGTTCGCGATCAGCTCGGTGATCGCGTCGCGGCGCACGCTCAGCTCCCCGAAGAGGGCGTTGGCGTCCACCACGAGGGCGTTGATCCGGTCGCTGCGCTCGGCGAGGATGCCGGTCACCGATTCGGCGCGGGCCAGCAGGTCCTCGAGCGACTCGTCGCGCGCGTTGATGGACCGGGACAGCCTGGTCATTCCCTCGAGCGCCCCGCGCAACTCGGGTGGGGTGTCCTGCAGCGAATCCGACAGCGCGTTGAGCGAGTCGTTGATCTGCTCCGTGTCGAGATCCGACACCGATGTCGTGAGGTCGCCGAGAGCGTCGGTGAGCGAGTACGGGGAGTCGGTGCGCGCCAGCGGGATCGGCTCGCGCGGGTCGAGCGTCCCCGAACCGTAGGGCTGCACCGCGAGGGACTTGCGGCCGAGCACCGTGTTCGTCTTGATGTCGGCCCCGGTGTCCTCGCCGAGCGCGATGCCGTCGCGGACGGTGAAGGCGACGAGAACCTGCTGGTCGTCGAGGCGGACGTCGGTGACCTCGCCGACGTCGACGCCGGCGAGGGTGACGGTGTCGCCGGGCACGAGACCGCCGGCGTCGGCGAAGTACGCCGAGTAGGTCAGGCCGCCGGAGAGGAACTGCAGCTGGTCGTACTGCAGGCCGGCGAGCACCGTCGCGGCCGCGACGGACAGGCCGACGATGCCGACCTGCACGGGATTGCGTTCACGGATCGGACTCATTCGATCTTCGCGCACCTTCCGGTCGTCTGCTCGGCCGACGTGAAACGGATGGTGGTCCCGTCCGGTCCCGAGAACTTGAACGTGTTGGCACACAGGAAGAATTGGAAGAAGTTGCCGTACACCCCCACCCGGATGAGCTTCTTGTAGTCGTTCGGCAGCCGCTCGAGCGTCCGGTTGATGTCGTCGCGCCCGAGGTCGAGCTGCGTCATGGTGCGGTTGGTCTCGGCGATCACCGACTGCAGGTCCGGCCGGTTGTTCTGCAGCAGCGAGGCGAGATCCCCGGTGCCGGCCGCGATCCGCGGGATGGCGGTGCCGATCGGGTCGCGGTCCTGCGCGAGCCCGCTCACCAGGGTCTGCAACCGGTCGACGGTCTCGGTGAACTGCTGGTCGTTCTCGTCGATGGTGGCGAGGACGGCGTTGAGGTTGTCGATGACGTCGCCGATCAGCCGGTCCCGGTCGGCGAGGGAGTTCGTGAACGAGTTGGTGTTGCCCAGCAGCGACACCAGGGTGCCGCCCTGCCCCTGGAAGACCTGGAGCAGCGCGCCGGACAGGTCGTTGACCTGCTGCGGGTCGAGGCCCTGCAACAGCGGCTTGAATCCGCCGAGCAGCAGGTCGAGGTCGAGCGCGGGTTCCGTCTGCGCCACCGGGATCGTGCCGCCGGCCGGCAGCGTCTCGCCGGTACCCGGTCCCTCGAGCAGCTCGAGGTAGCGGTCGCCCACCAGGTTCTCGTACCGCACCGTGGCCTTGGTGCTCGCCAGCAGCGTGTGCTCGGCGTCGACGTCGAAGGACACCTCGGCCTGGTTGCCGCGACCGATGTCGACGCTGTCGACCGACCCGACGGGCACCCCGGCGATGCGGACCTTGTCGCCGGCCTGCAGCCCGGACACGTCGGTGAACGTCGCGTGATAGGTCTGCGTGCCGGTGAACCGCACCTGGCTGAACACGATCGCGAGTGCCGCGAAGATCAGCACCATCACGACGGTGAACGCGAGGAACTTGACCGTGGTGGCCCTCACCGGATCACCCCGCTCCCCCGCGGCGCCCGGCCCACCGGGCGCGTCCACGTCCGCCTCTGCGACTCCGGCATCTCACTCGCCTCCCGGGAGCATGTCGCCGAACAGGAAACCGAAGATCGTCGGGTACCGCACCCACGTCTCGGTGTTCGGGTGGAACGGCACGGGATGGGTGTCGGCGACGACGAAGGGGGCGTGGCCGTCGCGCTTGGGATCGAAGGCCGGCAGCCCGTGGCAGTTCGGCCCACCCGTCGCGCCCACCACCGGCAGGTCCTTCTCGTGGTCGTACATGGTGGCGCCGCCCAGGAAGTTCGTGCTCAGCATCAGGGCCGGGTACTTGCCGGTTCCGGCCATGGGCTCGAAGGCGATTCGCGCGTCGTTGAGCCCGATGATGAAGCACGTCAGCTCCGGCGAGTACTCGCCGAGCAGCGTCGTGGTCTCCGTCAGCAGGTCCAGCGCCGAGGTCAGCTGCGCCTCGTTCTCGCCGAGGACGTCGCGACCGGTGTTCGCCAGGCCGGTGACGTTCATCAGCATCAGGTCCAGGTTGGCCTGCTCGTCGACGACGGTGTTGCCGATCGAGGTGGCGTTGTCGAGCAGGTTCATCACGTCGGGCGCGACGTCGGCGTACAGGTTGGTGACGTCGGCGGCCACGGCGAGGTCGTACTGCAGTTGCGGCAGCGAGGGATTCATCGTCGCGAGATAGTCGTCGGCCTCGACGAGGGTGGCGCCGAGGGTGTCGCCGCGACCGTTGAGGGCCTCGGAGATCGCCCCGAGGGTGGCGTTGAGCTTCTCCGGCTGGACCTGCGCGAGCACGTCGGACAGGTGCTGGAAGACCGTGTTGAACTCGACGGTGACGTTCTCGGCCGCGATGATCGCGCCCTCCTGGAGCGGCACCGGCGACGGATCGTCCGGCATGAGCAGATTGACGAACTTCGCGCCGAACACGGTGGTGGACTCGATGGCCACGCGCACGTTGGACGGCACCAGGTGCAGCTGGCCGGGATCCATCGCGAGCTGCAGCAGCGCGCCGTCAGGGGTGTGCTCGACGGACCGGACCCGGCCCACCTCGACACCGCGGAGCTTGACCTTCGCGTCGGGCTCCAGCACCAGGCCGGACCGCGCCGAGGTGACCGTGACCGGGGTGGTGGCGGTGAAGGCACCGGCGAACATCAGCAGCGCCAGCGCGACGGCGACGGTGAGTCCCCCGACGAGACCGAGGGCCGCGAGTTTCTTCTTCCAGGAAGGTGTGTCCATGCGCCTATCCCGACAGGTTGAAGTTGCCGGTCGCCCCGTACACCGCGAGCGAGATGAGCAGGGTCACGGTCACCACGGCGATCAGGGATGCGCGCACGGCGTTGCCGACGGCGACGCCGACACCGACCGGGCCGCCACCGGCGTTGAAGCCGTAGTAGGTGTGGATCAGCATGACGGCGACCGCCATGACGATGGCCTGCACGAACGACCACAGGATGTCGGTGGGGATGAGGAACGTGTCGAAGTAGTGGTCGTACACGCCCGCGGACTGGCCGTAGAGCACGACGGTCGCGAAGCGGCTGGCGATGAACGAGGCGATCACCGCCAGCGAATACAGCGGGACGATCGCGATCATCCCCGCCATCACGCGGGTGCTCACGAGATACGGGATCGACGGGATCGCCATGACCTCGAGCGCGTCGATCTCCTCCGAGACCCGCATGGCGCCGAGCTGGGCGGTCGAACCGGCGCCGATGGTGGCGGCCAGGCCGATGCCCGCGATGGTGGGCGCCGCGATGCGGACGTTGATGAAGGCGGCGAAGAAGCCCGTGAGCGCCTCGACGCCGATGTTGCCGAGGGAACTGAAGCCCTGCACGGCGATGATCCCGCCGGTGAACAGGGTCAGGAAGCCGACGATGACGACCGTTCCGCCGATCACGGCGAGCGCACCGGTGCCCATGCTGATCTCGGCGATCAGCCGGACCGTCTCCTTCGGGTAGTGCGTGATCGCGCGCGGGGCGTATCCGAGCGCCTTGCCGAAGAAGAGCGCCTGCTCGCCGAGCCGGTCCACGGAGTCGGAGGCGCGGGCGACACGGCGCCGCACGCGGGGGAAGCGCCAGGAGATCACTGCCATCTACATCACCGCCGTGCCGGTCACCCGCCCGTCAGCTTGATGCCGACGGCGGTGACGAGAAGGTTGACCACGAACAATGCCATGAAGGCGAACACGACCGTCTGGTTGACGGCGTCGCCGACGCTCTTGGCGCCACCCTTGACGTTGAGGCCGAGGTAGGCGGCGACGAGGCCGGCGATCATGCCGAACAGGCCGGCCTTGACCTGGGAGATCACGAGTTCGCCGAAGCCGGTGAGCAGGGTGATGCCGTTGACGAAGGCGCCGGGGTTCACGTCCTGGAGGAAGACGGAGAACGCGAAGCCGCCCAGGATGCCGATGGTGCACACCAGCCCGTTGAGCAGCAGCGCCACGACGGTGGACGCGAGGACCCGGGGCACGACGAGGCGGTGGATCGGGTTGATGCCGAGCACGCGCATCGCGTCGATCTCCTCTCGGATGGTGCGGGCGGCGAGGTCCGCGCAAATGGCGGTGGCGCCGGCACCGGCGACGATGAGCACGGTGACCATCGGGCCGACCTGGGTGACCGCGCCGAGTGCGGCGCCGGCGCCGCTGAGGTCGGCGGCACCGATCTCGCGCAGCAGGATGTTGAGGGTGAAGCTGACCAGGACGGTGAACGGCACCGCGACGAGGACCGTCGGCACGAGGGAGACCCGCGCGACGAACCATGCCTGATCGACGAACTCGCGTCGCTGGAAGGGCCGGGAGAACACGGCCCGGGCGGTCTCGCCCGTCATCGCGAAGAATCCACCGACCGCGCGGAGCGGTACCTCGAGGAGGTCTACCACCGTCTCCTCCTCCGTTGGTTCGCTCGCCGGCCGAGGCCGGCGAGGGGTCAGCTTGTGACCCGCGTCATACTAACTAGAACGTGTTCACGTGTCAAAGACCACTGCGGCGCGGCGTGACACGGCTACCTCTGCGGGCGGGAGCCCCGCCGCACCGACCGGACCGGCGGCGCTCGCGTCGAGCGGAAAATCGGGGTTCGAACTGGGAATTCAGTGGACCGCGAGATCGGATCCGCCGCCCGTCCACGGGACCGAACTCGGTCGGGAACCGCGCCGGCCGCCCCTTCGCGAACCGCGTCGCGGGACGCAAAACTAGAACAGGTACTACACGATCTCCGAGCGGCCTCCGGCCGCGCGTTCACGCGCCCGGATCGCCGGACGACACGCGAGCCCGGGGTCGGGCCGACACTAGCCGGATCGGCCCCGGACGGCGCGATATTACCGAAGGACAACGTTGCATGTCACTTCGGGTACCGCCTAGTGGGACGTCAGAGGGCGAGCGCCTGCGCGGCCGAGAAGTTACGGGCGGGGTCCCGGTCGCCGAAGTAGCCGCCGACCCGTTCGGCGAGGCTCTCCGGGGTCCACCGGACGTCCGCGTCGAAGCGCTGCTCGACGACGGGCGCGGCCATGAGCGCGACCATCGGGCCGTAGACGACGAAGACCTGGCCGTTGATCCGGTCCGCCGCGGGCGACGCCAGGTAGGCGACCAGTGCCGAGACGTGCTCGGGCGACAGTGGATCCACCTCCCCCTCGGGCGCGGCACCGAAGACGCCCTCCGTCATCGCGGTGCGGGCCCGCGGGCAGATGGCGTTGGCGCGCACCCCGTACCGGGACAGGCCCCGCGCGGCGGAGAGAGTGAGTGCCGTGATTCCCGCCTTGGCGGCGCCGTAGTTGGCCTGCCCCTCGGGGCCGAGCAGGCCGGCCTCGGAGGACGTGTTGACGATCCGGCCGTAGACGGGACCGCCGGCCTTCTTGGACTCGCCACGCCAGTACGCCGCCGCGTTGCGGCACAGCAGGAAATGGCCGCGCAGGTGCACGGCGATCACCGCATCCCAGTCCTCGTCGGACATGTTGAACAGCATGCGGTCCCGCACGATTCCGGCGTTGTTGACGACGATGTCGAGGCCGCCGAAGCGTTCCTGTGCCGTCGCGAGCAGCGCGTCGGCCGTGGCACGTTCTGCGACGCTGCCGGCGACGAACGCCGCATCGGCGCCGAGGTCGCGGATCTCGGCGAGGGTTTCCTCGACGGCATCGGTCGCCGCGAGATCGTTGACGACCACCGCGGCGCCGGCCCGGGCCAGCGCGACGGCCTCCGCCCGGCCGAGCCCGGCACCGGCGCCGGTGACGACGGCGACCTTGCCGTCGAGACCCAGGCCCCCCTCGTCCGTCGCACCGTTTCCTGCGGGGCCGAGACCGTTGCCGGTTGCACTCATGGACGCGCTCTCCCTAGCGATGTCGGGCGGCCCACCCGGGGCCGCCGCGCTCCTGGTCGCCGCGGATTCCGGCGACCACCGGAAATGTAGAACGTGTTCTCGTTTCTGACAAGGGGCGCCGTCAGGCCTCGCTCAGCGCCGCACGCGGGCACTGGGCGATTGCCGTGCGCACGTCCTCCTCCCGCTCCGGCGCGATGGGGTGCGTGACGATCAGCTCGTCGTCGTCGTTCAGATCGAACACCTCGGGCGCGATTCCCACGCACACGCCGTTCGCCTCGCAACGATCGAAGTCGACCTTGACCTCCATGAACAGACCTCGCTTCTTGCTTGCTCGACCGATCGGGCGCCGGACGCGCGGGCTGGCGCGACGGCTCGAAAACCAGGCTAGAACGCGTTTCAGTTCTGTGCAATGATTCGGGAACATCGCCGAGCCGGTCCCGGTCCTCGGCCGTCGACCAGCTGCCTACCCGACGAACGGAGCGGTTCGTGGACATCGCGTACACCCCGCAGCAAGAGGAACTCCGCGCGCAGTTGCGCGCCTACTTCGCCGACCTGATGACCCCCGAACGACGGGAGGCGCTCGCCGCGACCACGGGCGAGTACGGCGCCGGCAACGTGTACCGGGAGGTCGTCCAGCAGATGGGCAAGGACGGCTGGCTCACGCTCGGCTGGCCCGAGGAGTACGGCGGCCAGAACCGTTCGGCCATGGACCAGCTCATCTTCACCGACGAGGCCGCGATCGCCGGCGCGCCGGTCCCGTTCCTCACCGTCAACTCGGTGGCGCCCACGATCATGCACTTCGGCACGCCCGAGCAGAAGGAGTTCTTCCTGCCGAGGATCTCCGCCGGCGAGCTGCACTTCTCCATCGGCTACTCCGAGCCCGAGGCGGGCACGGATCTCGCGTCGCTGCGCACCACCGCCGTGCGCGACGGTGACGAGTGGGTGATCAACGGCCAGAAGATGTGGACGAGCCTGATCGCCTACGCCGACTACGTGTGGCTCGCGTGCCGCACCGATCCGAATGCCCGGAAGCACAAGGGCATCAGCGTCCTCATCGTGCCCACCACCGCCGAGGGGTTCTCCTACACGCCCGTGCACACCATGGCCGGCCCCGACACCAGCGCCACCTATTACCAGGACGTGCGCGTCCCGGCGTCCGCGCTCGTCGGCGCGGAGAACGGCGGCTGGGCGCTGATCACCAACCAGCTCAACCACGAACGCGTCGCGCTCACCTCCGCGGGCCCGATCCTCACCGCGCTGCAGGAAGTGCGCGCGTGGGCGCAGCACACCCGCCTGCCCGACGGCCGCCGCGTCCTCGATCAGGAATGGGTGCAGATCAACCTGGCCCGGGTCCACGCCAAGGCCGAGTACCTGAAGCTGATGAACTGGGAGATCGCTTCCAGCACTGCGCCGCTCGGACCCGCACCGGCGTCGGCGAACAAGGTGTTCGGCACCGAGTTCGCCACCGAGGCCTACCGCCTGCTGATGGAGATCCTCGGCCCGTCGGCCACGCTGCGGCAGAACTCCCCGGGCGTGCTGCTGCGGGGCCGGCTCGAACGGATGCATCGCAGCTCCCTGATCCTCACCTTCGGCGGCGGCACCAACGAGGTCCAGCGCGACATCATCGCGATGACCGCCCTCGGACAGCCACCCGCCAAGCGCTGACACTCCACCGGAAGGGACAAACCGTGGACTTCACCCTCACCGAGGCGCAGCAGGACCTCGCCGGCCTCACCCGCCGCATCGTCACCGAGATCGTCACCAACGACCACCTGCGCCGGCTCGACGCCGCCGACGACCGCATCGACCACACCCTGTGGGACGCGCTCGCCTCCTCGGGCATCCTCGGCGCGGCACTGCCCGAGTCCGTCGGCGGCGACGGCTTCGGACCGCTCGAACAGACGAGCATCCTCACCGAACTCGGCCGCGGCGTCGCCGCCGTCCCCTACCTGTCCTCGATCGTCGTGTCCGCCGCCGCCGTCGCCGAGTTCGGCAGCGACGCGCAGCGTCGCGACTGGGGCGAACCCGCCGCCACCGGCGAGAAGATCCTCACCACCGCCCTCGAGGAGGAACTGAACGACGACCCCACGTCGCCGACCACCACGGCACGTCGCGCCGACGGCGGATGGATCGTCGACGGCACCAAGATCCTCGTCGACGCCGCACCCGCCGCGGACCTGTTCCTCGTGCCGGCCTCGACCCCCGACGGCGTCACCGTGCTCCTCGTCCGTCCCGGCGATCCCGGCGTGACCGTGACCCGCCAGTACGACACCGGCCTCGGCTGCCTCGGGACGCTCACCCTCGCCGCGGCCTCCGTGCCCGGGGACCGCGCGCTCGGCACCGACGGCCACGCGGTCACCGTGTGGCTGCGCGACCGCGGGCTGCTCGGCTCGGCCGCATACCAGTACGGGGTGCTCGACCGGGCGCTCGAACTCACCGCCGGGTACGCCCGCGAGCGGGTGCAGTTCGATCGGCCCATCGGCAGCTTCCAGGCGGTGGCCCAGCGGCTCGCCGACGCCTACATCGACGTCAAGGGCGCCCGGCTCACCCTGTGGCAGGCGGCCTTCCGCGCGGAGGCCGGGCTGCCCGACACCGGGGAGCTGCGCACGGCCGCGTTCTGGGCCGCCGACGCCGGGCACCGCGTCGCGCACACACTCGTACACGTCCACGGCGGAGTCGGCCTGGACGAGGACCACCCCGTGCACCGGTACTTCCTGGCCGCCAAACACCACGAGTTCCACCTCGGGTCGGCCACCGCGCAGCTGCGGCACCTCGGCGCGTCCCTCGCGGAGGCGCCGGCGTGAGCGTCCCGATCAGCGGAACCGGCACCCCACCCGCCGCGGCGATGCCCCAGGATGCCGGCATGACCGACGTCCCCACCGTGACCGCGCTCCTCGAACGGCTCGCCACCGTCGACGATCGTGGCCTGCAGTTCGAGAACATGTCGCTGTCGTGGCGCGAGCACGTGCAGGCCGGCCGGGACCGGGCCGCCCTGTTGCACGAACTGCTCGACCCACGCAGACCCCGGCACTTCGGGATCCTCATGGACAACGTGCCGGAGTTCTCGATGCTGCTCGGCGCCGCGGCGCTGTCCGGCTCGGTGGTGGTCGGGCTGAACACCACCCGTCGCGGGCAGGCCCTCGCCCGCGACATCGCGCTCGCGGACTGCCAGGTGGTGTTCACCGAGGCCGCGAACGCGCGGCTGCTGGACGGACTCGACCTCGGCGGCATCCGGGTGATCGACGTCGACTCCGCCGAGTGGGCCGATCTGCTCGCTCCCCACACCGGTTCCACCGCCGCGCCGGCGCCCGTCGCCGCGATCGATCTGTTCATGCTGATCTTCACGTCCGGCACCAGCGGCGACCCGAAGGCCGTGTGCTGCACCCACGAGAAGATCACCGGCCCCGGAGTGATGCTCGCGGAACGGTTCGGTCTCGGCGCCGACGACGTCGTGTACGTGTCGATGCCGATGTTCCACTCCAACGCGATGACGGCCGGCTGGGCGGTGGCGCTGGCGGCCGGGGCCGGGATCGCCCTGCGGCGCAGGTTCTCCGCCTCCGGCTTCCTGCCGGACGTGCGCCGCTTCGGCGTCACCTACGCCAACTACGTGGGAAAGCCGTTGTCCTACATCGTCGCCACCCCGGAGGAGCCCGGCGAGGCGGACAATCCCCTGCGCATCATGTACGGCAACGAGGGCACGGCGCCCGCGATCGCCGAGTTCCGCCGGCGGTTCGGCGCGACGGTCGTCGACGGGTTCGGCTCCACCGAGGGCGGCATCTCGATCTCCGCGGCGCCCGATGCGCCGCCCGGGGCGCTGGGACGGCTGCCCGAGGGCGTGCGGATCCTCGACCCGGACACCGGATCGCCCTGTCCGGTCGCCGAGTTCGATGCCGACGGCCGCATCCTCAACGCCGACGTCGCGACCGGTGAGCTCGTCAACGTCGCCGGGGCCGGCCTGTTCGCCGGCTACTACAAGAACCCGGAGGCCGACGCCGAGCGGGTGCGCGACGGCCGGTACCACAGCGGCGATCTCGGCTATGCCGACGCCGACGGGTTCGTCTACTTCGCCGGCCGCAGTTCCGGCTGGATGCGCGTCGACGGCGAGAACATCGCGGCCGCTCCGATCGAGCGGGCCCTGCTCCGCTACCCGGGCTTCGCGCAGGTCTCGGTCTACGCGGTCCCGGATCCGCAGGTCGGCGACCGGGTGATGGCCGCCATCATCCCGACCGCGGATTCCGCGTTCGACCCCGTCGCACTCGCCGGGTTCCTCGACGCGCAGGGCGATCTCGGCCCCAAGCAGCTGCCGACGCTGATCCGGGTGTGCCGGGACTTCCCGCGCACCGCCACGTTCAAGATCCTCACCCGCACGCTCAGCGCCGAGCGGTGGCACTGCGCCGACCCGGTATGGGTCCGCCGCCGCGGCGAGCGCGAGTTCACGCCGCTGACCGACGACCTGGCGACCGAGTTGCAGCCGCAGGTCACCGGATCGGGCCGATAGGCGATCCGGCACGAGGACTTGAACCTGACGTTGCGTCAGGTCGTAGCGTCCGCCCCATGACGACGAACGAACCCCGATCCCTCACGGTGGACGACATCATCGACGTCGCGGCGGCCCTGCCCGGGGTGGTGGCGACGACGGCCGGGGAGGACAACGGCGCGCCCCGGCAGGCGTGGGGCGACACCTTCCTGTTCTTCGATCCGGACGGCACCACCCCCGCCGACCGCAGGTTCCCGTTCGCCACGGTCGTCGTCCACGACTACGACGGCTTCGACACCGCGTCCCACCTCTACCGGACGGGGGTGTTCCGGCTCAACGTCGCGGTCGGCCGCGACGAGTTCCGCGACCTGCTGGGTTACCCGCCGGCCGGGCACGCGCGGCACGGCGCCGCCGTGGACTACACCGCCCTCGATCTCCTGCTTCCCCATCCCGTGTACGCGCCGCAGGGGTGGGTGTCGATCCTGAACCCGGGCGTGCGCACCGCCGCACAGGTCCCCGGCCTGCTCGCCGTCGCCCACGCCCGGGCGGCGCGACGACACCGGCCGTGACGGCGCATCATCGACGTGTGGACGGCGAGTACACGGTCGGGGACGTCGCGCGGATGGCCGGCGTCTCGGTGCGCACGCTCCACCACTACGACCGGATCGGCCTGCTCGTGCCCCATGGACGCAGCGCCGGCAACCACCGCCTCTACTCGGCCGCCGACGTCGAGCGGCTGCGACGCATCCTGTTCTATCGCGCGCTCGACTTCGGCCTCGATGCCATTGCCGACATGCTCGCCGATCCGGGCGCGACCGTCGACGATCACCTCCGCCGCCAGCGGCGGCTTCTCGAACAGCGCCGGGACCACCTCATCGGTCTGCTCGCGGCGCTCGATCGCGAGCTCGAGGCGCGGCGCACGGGTGTATCGCTCACCCCTGAGGAGCAACTGGAGATCTTCGGAACCGACCGGTTCGCCGAACGATTCGCGGCCACCGAGCCGGACTGGCCGAATCACGACCAGTGGGAGCGGGCGGCGCACCGCGCCGCGGGGCACACCAGGGAGGACTGGGAGACGATCAAGGCCGAGGCCGCCGCCGACATCCGAGCGTTCGTCGAGGCGATCGCGGCGGGCGAGCCGGCGGACGGACCGGTAGCGATGGATGCCGCCGAGCAGCACCGCCGCCACCTCGAACGCTGGTTCGGCCCGTGCAGTCCGCAGCAGCACTGCGAGATCGCGGCCCTGTATATCTCCGGCGACGCCGCCACCGCCGAGTGGGAGGAGCTGGCGCCCGGGCTGCCGCGGTTCGTCCACAACGCGATCGTCGCGAACGCGCGGCGTGTCCGTGGGTCGTGACAGGGAGGTTCTCGTTCCGAGCGGGAGGATCCTGGTCGACGCACCCGCACGATGCCGCGACATACTCCCGCTCACCGCCACAACCTCACGCTCGGCTGACGCAGGAGGGCGGGCAGGCTCACCCAGCCGCGGGTGAACGACGACTGCAGACGCACCCCCGATGCCGGATCGACCGACACGTGGGGATACCGGGCCAGCAACTCCTCGAGCGCAACCCGGGACTGCAGCTTCGCCAGGTGCGAGCCGATGCAGAAGTGGGGACCGCTGGAGAATCCGAGGTGCCGCGGAATCGGCCGGGTGACGTCGAACTTCTCTGCGGTGTCGCCGAATTCGCGTTCGTCGCGATTGGCGGCGCCGTAGAGCATCATCACCTTCTCCCCGGCCGGAATCGTCACCCCGTGCAACTCGACGTCACGGGTGGTGGTGCGCGCGAGTCCCTGCACCGATCCCTCCAGCCGCAGCGTCTCCGTCAACGCGCCCGGGATCCGGGAAGGCTCGTCGACGAGCAGGTCGCGCTGGCGGTGATCGGTGTCGAGCAGCATTACGGCGTGCGAGATCAGGTTTCCGGTGGTGTCGTTGCCGCCGGCCACCATGACGAAGCAGAACCCGAGGATCTCCCAGTCGGTGAGCAGTTCGCCGTCGGACTCGACGGTGGTCAGGGCGCTGATCAGGTCGTCGCCGGGTTCGCGGCGGCGCTCGCCGATCAGGCGCGAGAAGTACTCGAACATCTCGGCGACGGCGTCGGGTGCGCTCATGGCGGCCACGTCGAATCCGCTGTCCTGCAACGCCGTCAGCGCGGCGACCCACGGATCGAACCGGGCCCGGTCGGCCGCCGGCACGCCGAGCATCTCCGCCAGGACGAACGTCGGTACGGTCGAGGAGAATTCGCGGTGCAGATCGACCTCGCGCCGCCCGGCGAACGAATCGAGCCGGCCGCGGACGAACCCGCGCACGGCGTCCTCGAGCGCCGCGACGCGCCGGGGCGTGAACCCCTTCGCGATCAGGCTGCGCAGCTGCCCGTGCCGCGGGGGGTCGAGCATGACGATCGTCGGGGCGAGACCCAGTGTGCCGATCTCGTCGGGAACGAACGTCAATCCCCCAGCGGACGAGTAGGTCTCGGTGTCGCGCACCGCGTTCCACACGTCCTCGAAACGGGACAGCACCCGGAACGGCGGAATGCCGTTCCGGGTGCTGACGTGGCGGTGCACCGGGTCCTCGTCCCGCAGCATCCGGTAGGCCGGGTAGGGGTCGGCCAGGAACTGCGGATCGAAGGGATCGTAGACGGTCACCACCGGTCCGTCACCGTGCTGCGTTCAACCGGTCCACGGCCCGCTCGTACCCCTCGACGAGCTCGGCCATGATCTCCGCGACCGGCCGGATCTCGTTCATCCGGCCGACGATCTGCCCGACGGGCATCGCGACGACCTCGGGATCGTCCGCGGCGGCGATCCGCTGGTGGGCTTCGCTCACGAGCAGGTTCTGCAACGGCATCGGCAGCGGCGACGGGGCATCGGGCTTCGACCATGCCTCGGTCCACTTCGTCTTGAGCAGGCGGGCGGGCTTGCCGGAGTAGATCCGCGAGCGGACGGTGTCCGACGATGTCGCGCCCAGCAGGGCCCGCTGGACCGACGACGGGCCGTCGGCGGCAGCGCCGAGCTTGTATTCGGAGGTGGTGAGCCAGTAGGAACCCATCCACACCCCGGACGCGCCGAGCGCGAGCGCGGCCGCGACCTGCCGCCCGGAGCCGATACCGCCGGCGGCAAGCACCGCCGCCGAATCGCCGAGGGCGTCCACGATTTCGGGCCAGAGCACCATCGAGGCCACCTCGCCGGTGTGCCCGCCCGCCTCGTACCCCTGGGCGATGACGATGTCGACGCCGTTCTCGACGTGCCGCCGGGCATGCTCGACCGCCCCGGCGAGCGCCGCGACGGGCACCCCCTTCTCGTGGGCGAGGTCGATCACGTCCTTCGGCGGGGAGCCGAGCGCGTTGGCGATGAGCGCAGGCCGGTGCTCGAGGGCGACGTCCACATGTGCGCGGGCGACCGAGTGCAGCCAGCCGAGGACGCCGGCCGCGTGTTCGGCGGACTCGTCGAGCGGCGGCACGCCGAGCTCGGCGAGGGTGCGCTCGACGAAGGCACGGTGCTCGGCGGGGATGAGCTTGTCGAGGTCGACGGCGGTGCCCTCGGTGGGAACCTTTGCGGGCATCACGACGTCGACCCCGTAGGGCTTGCCGTCGGTGTTCTCGTCCATCCAGGTGAGCACGGCGTCGAGCTCGTCCGGGTCGTTGAACCGGACACAGCCGAGGACGCCGAGACCACCGGCCCGGCTGATCGCGGCGGCGACGTGCTCGGACGGGGTGAACCCGAAGATCGGGTACTGGATGCCGAATTTCCTGCTGAGATCGGTGTGCATCCCGGTCCCTTCTAGCTCGCCGCGGCGGAGCCGTTGGTGTGGTGGTCGTCCGCTGGGCGCTGCTCGGTCTGTTCCTTGGCCCAGCGGTAGTCGGGCTTGCCGGCCGGCGAACGCTTGATGGCGTCGACGTACCAGACACTGCGCGGAATCTTGTAGCTGGCGATCTGCGTGCGGGCCACCTCGACGAGGCCGGCCAGCGTCGGGCGGGTACCGGCGCGGGGCGCGATCACGGCGGACACCCGCTGCCCCCAGCGCTCGTCGGGCACGCCGACGACGAGGACGTCGAACACGTCCGGGTGGGCCTTGAGGGCGCCCTCGACCTCCTCGGGGAACACCTTCTCGCCACCGGTGTTGATGCAGACGGACCCGCGGCCGAGCATGGTGACGGTGCCGTCGGCCTCGACCCGCGCATGGTCGCCCGGGATCGAGTAGCGGACGCCGTGGTACTCGCGGAAGGTCGCCTTGGTCTTGACCTCGTCCTTGTAGTAGCCGATGGGGATGTGGCCCTTGCGGGCGAGCACGCCCACCTGTCCGGAGCCGGCCTCGACCGGATTTCCGTCGTCGTCGATCACGGCCGTGGAGGCGTCGATCTTGACGGTGGGGCCACCCGAGTGGGCCTGGCCCTTGGCGACGATGCCGAGTCCGCCGAAGCCGGTCTCGGACGAGCCGATCGAGTCGGTGATCACCGTGTTGGGCATCAGGTCCAGGAAGCGTTCCTTCAGCGCCGGGGAGAACAGCGCGGCGCTCGACGCCATCGCGAACAGGGACGAAAGATCGTACTTCTCACCGGTTCCCGGACGTCCGCTCTCGAGCGCGTCGAGCATCGGGCGGCCCATCGCGTCGCCGGTGATGAAGATGACGTTGACCTTGTGCTCCTCGATGACGCGCCACACCTCGTGGCCGTCGAACTCGGGATGCATGATCACCTTGCCGCCGCTGAACAGCGACTGCAGCACCGCCCACTGGGCACCGCCGTGGATGAGCGGGGGGATCGGGAAACGGACCAGCGGCGGGCTCGCGGCACCGGTCTTTGCGAGTTCCCATTCGTCGGCGACGTATTCGCCCGTCATGAAGTTGATGCCGCCGCCGAGTACGCGCCACACGTCCTCCTGCCGCCACATCACGCCCTTGGGGCTGCCGGTGGTGCCGCCGGTGTAGAGGATGTAGAGGTCGTCGGTGCTGCGTTCGCCGAAGTCGCGCTCGGGTGAGCCCTGAGCCAGCGCGGACTCGTAGTCGACGCCCCCGTAGCTCGCGTAGTCGAGATCGGTGCCGTCGTCGACCACGACGACGGTGCGGATCTGCGGGCAGTGCGGCAGCACGGCGGCGACCTTGTCGGAGTAACGGCGCTCGTGGACGAGCGCGACCATGTCCGAGTTGTCGAAGATGTACTGCAACTCGTTCTCGACGTACCGGTAGTTGACGTTCACCATCACGGCACGAATCTTGAACACCGCGACCATCGCCTCGATCGCTTCGATGGTGTTGCGGGAGTAGATACCCACCTTGTCACCGGGCTTCACGCCCCGTTCCTGCAGATAGTGGGCGAGCCGGTTGGCGCGCTCCTCCACCTGCGCGTAGGTGACCTCACGTCCGTCCGACGCGAGCGCGACGCGGTCGGGAACGAGGTCGATTGCGTGCTCTACGAGGTCTGCGATGTTAAGGGCCACGTCACAAAAGTAGAACGTGTTACCGTTTCTGACAAGACCCGGATGAGATCCAGTTCACAACCCCTCAGGAGTCCTCAGTGTCCACCACCGCATCGGAAGTTTCCGGCATTTCGGCAGACGCCCCGCACTGCCTCGTCGAGCAGCGCGGCTCGGTCCTGATCGTGACCATGAACCGGCCCGAGGCCCGCAACGCCCTGTCCGGCGAGATGATGGCGATCATGGCCGAGGCGTGGGACCGCGTCGACAACGATCCGGAGATCCGGGTGGCCATCCTGACCGGCGCCGGCGGCGCGTTCTGCGCGGGCGCCGACCTCAAGGCGATGAACCGGTCGGCCCCGGGCGACAAGTTCGAGCAGGGCGAGCGAAGCGACGGGAAGGGCAAAGGCGGTGGCTGGGATCTGTCCAGGCTGCCCGCACTGCTGAAGGGCCGTCGCCTCACCAAGCCGCTGATCGCCGCGGTCGAGGGCCCGGCCATCGCCGGCGGCACCGAGATCCTCCAGGGCACCGACATCCGCGTCGCCGGGGAGAGCGCGAAGTTCGGTGTCTCCGAGGCCAAGTGGGGCCTGTTCCCCCTCGGCGGCTCGGCGGTGCGGCTCGTCCGCCAGATCCCCTACACGATCGCCGCCGACATCCTGCTCACCGGCCGCCACATCAAGGCCGCCGAGGCCAAGGAGATCGGCCTGATCGGCCACGTCGTCCCCGACGGCCAGGCTCTCGACAAGGCCCTCGAAATCGCCGGGACCATCGCCGCCAACGGCCCCCTCGCCGTCCAGGCCATCCTGAAGACCATCCGCGACACCGAGGGCATGCACGAGGAGGAAGCCTTCGAGATCGACGCGAAACTCGGCGCCGAGGTCTTCAAGAGCGCCGACGCCAAGGAAGGCCCCCGCGCGTTCACCGAGAAGCGCACCCCGAAGTTCACCGGCGCCTGACGGGCCGGACGCCCGGGCCGAGCGAATGTATCGCTCACCTCCGTAGTCCGACGGTATGGTCCATTCGCTCAGCCCGGGGTCACCGTCCGTAGTCGCACGTCGGGCCGCGGCCGAGAGGCCGCGAGCTCGTAGTGCCGGCGCAGGTCGTCGACGACACGCCTCGGTGACCGCTCCACCGCACTCGGGATCGTCGGCAGCACGATGATGCCCGCGTTCTGCATGCGGGTCCGGCGCTCGAGCGTGTCCTTGTACGCCTTGGGCGACAGGTGCCACGCGAGGGAGTCGATGTCCCAGGCCATCGCGACGTCGTCGATCCAGCCGTCAGGTCGTGCGATGAACCCGCCCCGGGAGTCGAGAACATCGCGGTTGAACACCATCTCGGGCAGACCGCTGCGTTCCCACAGCTCCCGGGCCTTCGCCTCCGCCACCGAGTGGACGTTGGCATCCACCTCCCGGAGCACCCGCCGCGGCAGAGCCGAACCCCGCCCGCTCCCCTCCGCCAGTTCCTCCTGCAGCGCTGCCACCGACACCGCTCCACGCTGGACGGCCGAGGCGATCAACGACCGCGTCGCATCGAGAGTGGTGCACCGGCGCGCGGCGTCGAGCAGGGCACGTTCGATGGGAGCACACCGGATGCCATTACGTATCAAAGGGTCCGGAATTCGGGTTGTCCGCTCGACGAGGACGAATCCGGCCGACTGCACGCGACGATTCGCCGGGAGCAGCACGTGGACGTCGTATTGTTCTCCCGCCAGTCCATGTTCTCCGAGCGCCGATCGTCCGGTGAGTACGGCGTCGTCGCCGACGTACTTCATGGCCGCGATCGTGCGTTGCCGAGCCGACGCCGGTCCGTTTCCGAGCATCACGATGCCCGGCAGCAGCCGTTGCCAGGGACCACCCGGACGGCACCGCTCGTGAATTGCCGACCCCGACACTCCGACACGACGAAGCACGGCGTCGCGAACCACACCGCTGTCGCCCAGCCGGCCCAGTGCCTCCGGATCCCCCGCCCACTCACCCCTTCTCATGGACCTACAGTGCGCCGCTCGATCGGATTCGTGTGGCCGCGGAGCGTGCATTCGTCGAATCTGTGGAGCAACTCGCCGACTGTGGACAACCTCCCCACCGAGCGAAGGTGGCATCCCGTCGATCCGAGGAGGTGAACGATACATTCGCTCGGGGGAAGCGGGCGCCTACCGCAGCACGACGTCCGCCAGGGAGCGCACGTGCTCGGCGTCGCGGCAGCTGACGAGCAGCATCGTCACGCCGGCGTCGGACCAGCGCTTCACGCCGGCGCGCACCCCGTCGCGGTCGCCGATGATCATCGTCTCGGTGACCATCTCGTCGGGAATCGCGGCGGCGGCCTCGTCCTTGCGGCCCGCGCGGAACAGGGCGGTCACCTCGTCGACCACGTCCCCGTAGCCCATGCGCCGGTACACCTGGGCGTGGAAGTTGAGTTCGGGGGTGCCCATGCCTCCGACGTACAGGGCGGTGACGGGCTTGAGGCCGGCGATGGTCCCCGTGCGGTCGTCGGTGACGACGACCTGGCAGGTCGCGGCGATCTCGAAGTCGTCGCGGGTGCGCCGGGCGCCGGGCCGGCCAAAGCCCTCGTCGAGCCACTCGTCGTACATCGGGGCCAGGCGCGGGGAGTAGTAGATGGCGAGCCAGCCGTCGGCGATCTCGGCGGTCAGCGCGACGTTCTTGGGCCCCTCGGCGCCGATCCAGATGGGGATGTCGGCACGCAGCGGGTGCGTGATCGGCTTGAGCGGCTTGCCGAGCCCGGTGGCGCCGGGTCCGTCGTACGGCAGCGGGTAGTGCGGGCCCGGGTTGGTCACCGGCTCCCGGCGGGCCAGCACCTTGCGCACGATCGAGACGTACTCGCGGGTGCGGGCGAGCGGCTTGGCGAACGGTTCGCCGTACCACCCCTCGACGACCTGCGGCCCGGACACGCCGAGCCCCAGGATGTGCCGCCCGCCGCTGAGGTGGTCGAGGGTGATCGCGTGCATGGCACAACTGGTGGGGGTGCGGCCGGAGATCTGCACGACGGACGTGCCGAGCCGCACCCGCCGCGTGCCCGAGCCCCACCACGCGAGCGGCGTGAACGCGTCCGAGCCCCACGACTCCGCGGCGAAGACCGCATCGAAACCCTCCGCCTCGGCGGCGGCGACGAGCTCGCCGGCGTTCGCGGGCGGCTGCGCCCCCCAGTAGCCGAGTTGCAGACCCAGTTTCATTGCACACCATTCCTTTCGGGGCGGACCGGGGACACCGCTGCTCGGACGGTACCCTTGCCACCGTCTCTAGAACCTGTTCTACTCGAAGTTGTGAGCCTGGGAAAGAGCGCGATCGCGGAGAAGCCGCTGAGCGCACCACTGAACCTGAAGTTCGACTACACCCGATCCACGGGGCCGACCGTCGGCGCGTTCGTCACGGGCCTGCGCGACGGGCGCATCCTCGGCGCCCGCGGCTCGGACGGGCGCGTCCTCGTGCCGCCCCCGGAGTTCGACGCGGTCACCCACGAACCCCTCACCGACTTCGTCGAGGTGGGGCAGTCCGGCACGGTGCGCAGCTGGACGTGGAACCCCGAGCCGCTGCCGGGCCAGCCGTTCGACCGGCCGTTCGCGTGGGCGCTGATCCAGATGGACGGGGCCGACACGACGCTGCTGCACGCGGTCGACGTCCCCGGTCCCGAGGACATGAGCACCGGGATGCGGGTACGCGTGCGGTGGGCCGACGACCGCGCCGGTCACATTCGTGACATCGCAGCTTTCGAACCGGGCGAGGCCGAGACCGTCACGGTCCGGACGGACGCCTCCGGCGAGCCGGTGACGATGATGATCACGCCGCTGGATCTGCACTACACGCACAGCGCGTCCTACGAGGAGTCCTACTACCTGCGCGCGCTGGCCGAGGGCAAGCTGATCGGCGGCCGCACCGGACCGGGCGGCAAGGTCTACATCCCGCCGCGCGGCGCGAACCCCACCGACGGCATCCCCACCCGGGAGCAGGTCGAGGTGTCCGACAAGGGCATCGTCACCACGTTCTGCATCGTCAACGTGCCGTTCCTCGGCCAGCAGATCACGCCGCCGTACGTCGCGGCCTACGTGCTGCTCGACGGTGCGGACATCCCGTTCCTGCACCTGATCCTCGAGTGCGACGCCGCCGACGTCCGGATGGGCATGCGGGTGGAGGCGAAGTGGCGCCCGCGCGAGGAGTGGGACTACACGCTGCGCAACATCGAGTACTTCCGGCCGACCGGCGAACCGGACGCCGACTACGAGACCTTCAAACACCACCTGTAAGGGAGCCGCGCCCACCATGACAGACATCGCAGTCGTCGGCTTCGCGCAGGCACCCCACGTGCGCGAGACCACCGGCACCACCAACGGCGTCGAAATGCTCGTCCCCTGCTTCCGGGAGCTGTACTCGAAGCTGGGAATCACCAAGTCGGACATCGGTTTCTGGTGCTCCGGTTCGTCCGATTATCTCGCGGGCCGGGCGTTCTCGTTCATCTCGGCCGTGGACGCGATCGGCGCGGTGCCGCCGATCAACGAATCCCACGTCGAGATGGACGCCGCCTGGGCGCTGTACGAGGCCTGGGTCAAGCTGATCACCGGGGAGGTCGACACCGCCCTGGTGTACGGCTTCGGCAAGTCGTCGGCCGGCACCCTGCGTCAGGTCCTCGGCCTGCAGCTCGACCCGTACCTCGTCGCCCCGCTCGGCCTCGATTCCGTGTCCCTCGCCGGGCTGCAGGCCCGGTTCGGGCTCGACGCCGGCAAGTGGACGGCGGAGGACATGGCACAGGTCGCGGTGCGCGCGCGGGCAGCCGCCAAGGACAACCCGAACGCCCAGATCAGCGGCGACTTCGACGTCGAGGAGCTGCTGGCCCGGCCCTACGTCGCCGATCCGCTGCGGGGGCACGACTGCGCGCCGGTCACCGACGGCGCCGCCGCGATCGTGCTCGCCGCCGGCGACCGGGCCCGTGAACTGTGCGAGAACCCCGCCTGGATCACGGGCATCGAGCATCGCATCGACTCGCCGAACCTCGGCGGCCGCGACCTGACGACCGCGCCGTCCGCGTCGGCCGCCGCGCGGGCCGTCACCGGCGGTGACACCGCGTTCGACGTCGCCGAACTGCACGCGCCGTTCACCCATCAGGAGCTGATCCTGCGCGAGGCCCTCGGCCTCTCCGACGCGACGGCGGTCAACCCGACCGGCGGCCCGCTCACGGGTAACCCCATGTTCTCCGGCGGCCTCGAGCGCATCGGCTGCGCCGCGCAGGCGATCATGGCCGGGCGGGCCGGGCGGGCCCTCGCACACGCGACGAGCGGTCCTGTGCTGCAACAGAATCTGGTAGCCGTTCTGGAGGGACGTAACTGACATGGCCAAGCAACTCGCGGCTGTCCTCGGCACGGGGCAGACCCACTACGTCGCCAAGCGGCACGACGTGTCCATGTCCGGCCTCGTGCGCGAGGCGATCGACCGCGCCCTGGCCGACTCGGACGTCGGCTGGGACGACATCGACGCGGTCGTGATCGGCAAGGCCCCCGACCTGTTCGAGGGCGTGATGATGCCCGAACTGACCATGGTCGACGCGATCGGCGCCACCGGCAAGCCGATGCTGCGGGTCCACACCGCCGGTTCGGTCGGCGGGTCCACCGCCAATGTCGCCGCCAGCCTCGTGCAGGCCGGCGTGCACCGGCGGGTGCTGGCCGTGGCGTGGGAGAAGCAGTCCGAGTCGAACGCGATGTGGGCGCTGTCCACCCCGGTGCCGTTCACCATGCCGGTCGGCGCCGGCGCCGGCGGCTACTTCGCCCCGCACGTGCGCTCCTACATCCGCCGATCGGGCGCACCCGAGCACATCGGCGCGATGGTCGCCGTGAAGGACCGACTCAACGGCGCGAAGAACCCGTACGCGCACCTCAAGCAGCCGAACATCACGCTCGAGTCGGTGCAGGCGTCGCAGATGCTGTGGGATCCGATCCGCTACGACGAGACGTGCCCGTCGTCGGACGGCGCGTGCGCCGTCGTGATCGGCGACGAGGACTCGGCCGCGGCGGTCGAGGCGCAGGGCCGGAGGGTCGCGTGGATCCACGCCACCGCGATGCGGACCGAGCCGACCACGTATGCGGGACGCGACCAGGTCAACCCCGAGGCAGGCCGGATGGCCGCGGCGGCGCTGTGGCAGGCCGCGGGTATCACCGACCCGCTCACCGAGATCGACTGCGCCGAGATCTACGTCCCGTTCTCGTGGTTCGAGCCGATGTGGCTCGAGAACCTCGGCTTCACCCCGGAGGGCTCCGGTTGGAAGCTCACCGAGGCCGGGGAGACGGCCATCGGCGGTCAGCTGCCGGTCAACATGTCCGGCGGTGTGCTGTCCTCCAACCCGATCGGCGCCTCCGGCATGATCCGGTTCGCCGAGGCCGCGATGCAGGTGATGCAGCGCGCCGGGGAGCATCAGGTCGACGGCGCACGCAAGGCACTCGGGCACGCGTACGGCGGCGGCTCGCAGTACTTCTCGATGTGGGTCGTCGGCTCGGACCGACCGGAACGATAGGCACGGACCGTGGTGGACTTCACCGTCGGCGTCGCGATGACGCCCCTCGACCAGCTCACCGGCCTCGCCCGCACCGCCGAGGAGTGCGGGTTCCGGTCGATCGCGCTGCCCGACTCCCTGTTCTACATGGAGAAGCAGACCGTCGACTACCCGTACACCCCCGACGGGTCGCGGATGTGGACCGAGGACACGCCCTGGGCGGACCCACTGATCGCCGCGGCCGCGATGGGGGCGGTCACGTCGACACTCCGGTTCTACACCCAGGTCCTCAAGCTCGGCTCGCGCAACCCGGTGCTGCTGGCGCGCCAGGTCGGCTCGGTGGCCAACCTCACCGGTAACCGCTTCGGCTTCGGAGTGGGAATCGGCTGGGCCCCGGAGGAGTTCGAGTGGTGCGGGGTGCCGTACGCGCGGCGCGGCAAGCGGGTGGACGAGATGATCGACGTCATCAAGCTCATCCTCGGCGGCGGCATGGTCGAGCACCACGGCGAATTCTTCGACTTCGACCGGCTGCAGATGAGCCCCGCCCCCACCGAACCCGTGCCGTTCTACATCGGCGGCCACACCGACGTGGCGCTGCGCCGGGCGGCGCGCGTGGGCGACGGCTGGACCTCGGCGATGATCCGATTCGACGACCTCGTGCAGGTGATCGCCCGGCTGCGGGAGCTGCGCGCCGAACACAGCCGCGCCGACGATCCGTTCGAGATCCAGGCGGTGTGCGTGGACCGGTTCGGCCGTGCCGGGTACGCCGAGCTCGAGGATGCCGGCGTCACCGACATCATCGTGGTGCCGTGGATCTTCGACGGGCACGGCTTCGACAGTCCCCTCGAGGCGAAGCAGGAGTCCCTGCACCGTTTCGCCGACAGGTACATCCACGGAAAAGCATCGGCATGAGCGAGGAACACCCGGCTCGGGTCGCCGCGCGGGCGTCGCAGGCGGCGGCTAGCGGCAAACGCAAGGACGAGTGGCTCGCGTTGTTCGCCGAGAACGGTGTCGTCGAGGACCCGGTCGGTCCGTCCGGATTCGATCCGGAGGGCAAGGGCCATCACGGCCGCGAGGCGATCTCGCGGTTCTACGACATGACCATCGCGAACACCGACAAGCTCGAGTTCCTCGTCGACGACGTGCTGGTGTGCGGCGACGAGTGCGTCAACATCGGCACCATCCGCACGACCCTCGGCGGCAACGTGATCGACGCCGAGGGGGTGTTCGTCTACCGCGTCGACGACGCGGGCCGGATCGCGTCGCTGCGCGCCTTCTGGGAGGTCGAGCGGGCCATGGCGACGGTTCGTCCCGCAACCGAGGAAGCACGCGGCTAGAGTCCGGCCATGACCGTCGCCGGGATCGTCCTCGCGGCAGGGGGCGGCACGCGGCTGGGCGGGCGCGCGAAAGCGCTGCTCCCCCACCGCGGCCGCCCCCTGTTGCACACCGTGGTGGCCGCGCTCGCCGACGGCGGCTGCGACGAGGTCACGGTGGTCGCCGGCGCCTACGCCGACGACGTCGTCGCCGCGTGTCCGCCCGGCGTCCGCTCCGTCGTCAATCCGCGCTGGGCCGAGGGGATGTCGACGTCGCTGCGGTGCGGGGTGGACGCCACGACCGGCCACGACGTGATCGCGCTGACGGTCGTCGACTTCCCTGGCATCACCGCCGACCTCGTCCGCGCCGTACTCCTCGCGCACCGCCCGGGCACGATCACCCTGCCGGTGTTCGGGGACCGCCCCGGGCATCCCGTGGTGTTCGACCGCCGCGACGCCGAGGCGGCGGCCGGCGAGGCCGTCGGCGACGAGGGAGCCCGGCGATTCCTCACCCGCAACCGCGACCGGGTGCGACGGCTGGACTGCACGCGCCTCGCCGATCCCGGGGACATCGACGTCCCCGACGATCTGACGCTGCTGGACGGGCCGGGAATCACGCCCGCCGATACCTGATCGCCGAACCCAGCCCGATCGTCACGGCGCAGGAGAGGACCAGCATCGCGCAGACGGCCCCGAGCGCGGCCACTGTCGGCGTCGCCGTCCCGGGCAGCACCAGGGACGCGAGCAGGAGCGAGGCGAGCGAGGTGCCCACCGCCGACGCCGCGGTGCGCAGCACCGTCTGGCTGCCGGCCATCTCGCTGGTGTTGTGCTCCGGGACGGACTCGACGAGCAGGTTCGGCAGCGCCGTGTACGCGAACGCCGTCGCCACCGACACGGCCACGACCAGCAGCGTCATGCCGATCACCGATGCGCGGAAGAAGAAGAACCCGGCACACGCGACGAGGAACATCACGCTGCCTAGCAGCAACGACGTCCGCGCCCCCACGGCGGCGGCGATCCTGCCCGCGACCGGGGTGAATGCCATGCCGATCATCGCGCCGACGAACGACAGCGTTCCGGCGTAGGTCGGCGAGAGTCCCAGGCCGAACGGCGCGGTGGCCGGGCTCTGCATGATGATCGGGATGATCATCGTCCCGACGCCGATCGGTCCGACGCCGAGTGCGACCCCGGCGAGCATCGTCAGGGCGACGTTGCGCTCGGCGAGCAGGCGCAGGTTCACGATCGGAGACGTCCGGCCCAGTTCCCACCACACCCAGCAGGCGAACACCGCGGCGCCGAGGACGATCGGACCCAGCACGCGGGCGTCGCTCCAGCCCCAGGAGCGGCTCTGGGTCAGACCGAACAGGACGGACGCCACCGACACCGCCAGGCCGACCGCGCCGACGACGTCGATCGGTTGCCGCCGAGCGGTGCGGCGCCGCCACGGCAGCACGGCCTCGACCAGGAAGAGACAGACGAGCGCGTAGCCGGCGGCGACGACGAAGATGTACCGCCAGTCGCCCAGGTCGATGAGGACGCCGGCGACCAGCAGGGAGGCCGCGCCGGCCGCGACGGCCGACCCGGAGATCAGCGCGACCGCCATGGGGACGCGCTCGGCCGGCAGGTGTTCGCGGGCCAGGCCGATGCACAGCGGCAGGATCGCTCCGGCCACACCCTGGATCGCCCGGCCGGCGATGATGGCCTCGAGGGTCCCGAACGCCATGCTGACGACGGAGCCGGTGGCAGCGCAGGCCAGCACGAACATCAGCACCCGTTCGCGGCCGTACATGTCGCCGAGCCGGCCGCACACCGCCGCCGAGGCCGCCGCCACCAGCAGGAACGCCGTCACGGTCCATCCGACCGCGGAGGCGTCCGCCTCGAAGACCCGGGCGAACGTCGGCAGCGCCGCGTACATCATCGACGTCTCGAATGCGCTGATGACCTCGACGGCGATGAGAATGGCCACCACCGCCCCCACGGGTCGGGTCCGCTCGTAGCGGCGTTCGGCGCGGGTCGAGGGTGCCCGTTCGGGTGCCAACGATGTGCTCATGAAAACTCCTACGGTTCGTCGATGTGAACCGTACGGACGAAGTGCTCCGAGTGTGACGCAGGACCCACTGAGCGGGACCGGACGAGTCGCGGCGTTCCTATGCTCCGGCCATGTGCCGGACCGCCAGGTGGGCGAACAACGCGCTGGTGCCGATCGGGTTGCCACCGCCGGGATAGACGGTGCCGCTCGGGGCGGCCATCGTGTTGCCCGCCGCGTACAGCCCGGCGATGGGCGTCCCGGCGCCGTCGAGCACGCGGCCGACCGTGTCGGTGCGCAAGCCGCCCTTGGTGCCGAGGTCCGAGATGCCGAACTGCGCGGCGTGGAACGGGCCCTTCTCGATCGGGACCAGCGCCGAACCGCCGCCGGTGAACGCCACGTCGTAGGGCTCGTCCCCGCGGCCGAAGTCCTCGTCGACGCCGGTGGCGGCGAGGCGGTTGAACCGCGCGACGGTCGCCTCGAGCGCCTCGGCCGGCACCCCGATCAGGTCGGCGAGTTCGGCGAGCGTGTCGGCGGTCTTCCACAGTCCCGCCGCCTCGTACTTCTCGGTCGCCACGAGCGGCACGTTTGTCGCCGCGATCGGCGGCACGACGCCGCCCCGGTCGTCGTAGATCATCCAGAACGGCAGCGTCATCTCACCCTTGTCCATCCGGGCGATGATGTCGCGGCCGAGCCGGTCGTAGGGCGCGTACTCGTTGGTGAAGCGGTTGCCGTCCTGGTCGACGAAGATGCCGCCGGTGAAGCACAGCGCGAAGGCCGAGCGCCCGTCGGGGTGGGTCAGCCCCGGCGACCACCACGCCTCGCTCATCAGGTCGACGTCGGCACCGATCGCGATGGCCGCCTGGTGGGCCTTGCCGAGGTTGGACCACGGCCCCATCGAATCGCGGGCCGCGCCGGGAACGCCGTACTGCGCGCGCATCTCGTCGTTGTGGTCGAATCCGCCGGCGGCGAGCACGACGCCCTTGCGGGCCCGCACCGCCCGCCGCTGGTCGCCGTGGGAGACGATCGCGCCGACCACGGCGCCGTCCTCGACGACGAGTTCCTCGAGCGCGGTGTTCCGATGCAACTGCACGTTCGGGCACTTGCGCATGGCGAGCAGGAACCGGCCGATGAGAGCGCGCCCGCCGATCAGGATGTCCGGCAACGGATCCCCGTTGCGCTCGCGACCCAGCGGCCCGCGGACGGACTGGTTGAGTTCGGGATCGTCCGAGATCGGCCGCGGCGTCGGCGCGATGTGACGGCCCTTCGCGCTGGCCTTGGGAGCCTTGCCGAAGTAGTCCGGCCACGGGTAGGCCGTGAACTCGATGTCCTCGTCGGCCTCGAGATAGTCGATCAGGGGAGCGCCGCCGCGCACATAGGCGTCCTGCAGGTCGCGGGGGGTGCGGTCGCCGACGACCGCGTGATAGTAGGTCAGGGCGTCGTCGATGGTGTCGTCGTCACCGGCACGTCGCAGCACCGCATTGGTGGGGAACCAGACCCCGCCGCCGCCGGAATATGCGGTGGTGCCGCCGAAGTACTCGGAGGCCTCGACCAGGACGACGGACAGTCCCTCGCGGGCAGCGGTGTAGGCGCCACAGCAGCCGCCGGCGCCCGATCCGACGACGAGGACGTCGCATTCTTCCGCCCATTCCACCATGTTCGATGCCTTTCGCCGATTCCGTTCCAGGAGCACGTGACACTATTTCCGCAACCGCGGCGCGCGGGAGGAGACGTCTCACTGGGTGGAACAACAGGCACGGCCCCTGCTGCGCGGGTTCTCTCGGGGCTCGGCGCCGAGTCCCGCTGTTCGGCCCGCGCAGGCCGGACCCGGCACGGCGGCGGTCGCGCAAACAGGTCCCGGCCAGTAGGACCGAAAGCCGGGGGCGCCTCGGCGGCCGAATACTGTGGGCGAGCACCCCGCCCTCACCCCCAATTTCGGCGGGGTGCACCCATGCCGCCGGCTCCCGCAGCCCCGCTCACACGGAAAGCGCGGCGGCGCCGGGGGATTCCCGATCTCTCGGCGCCGCCCCACCCGGGTCAGTGCTCGACCGGGCAGCCGCCCTGCGTCTTGTAGTCCACCCGGAACTCCTTGATGCCGTTGAGCCAGCCGGAGCGCAGCCGCTTCGGATCGGCGACCTTGGTGATGTCGGGCATGTAGTCGGCGATCGCGTTGAACACGAGGTCGATCTCCATCCGCGCCAGGTTCGCGCCGAGGCAGTAGTGCGCACCGGTACCGCCGAAGGCGAGGTGCGGGTTGGGATCTCGCAGGACATCGAAGGTGCGGGGGTTCTCGAACACCTCTTCGTCGTTGTTCGCCGACGCGTACAGCATCACGACGCGGTCGCCCTTGCGGATCGTCCGGCCGCCGAGCTCGGTGTCCTCGAGCGCGGTGCGCTGGAACGACGTGACCGGCGTGGCCCAGCGGATGATCTCGTCGGCCGCGGTCTTCGGCCGGTCCCGCTTGAAGATCTCCCACTGCTCCGGGTTGTCGAGGAACGCCGCCATCCCGTGCGTGATCGCGTTGCGGGTGGTCTCGTTGCCGGCGACGGCGAGCACGATGAAGAAGAAGCCGAATTCCTCGGGCGAGAGCTCGTCACCGTCGATGTCGGCCTCGATCAGGGTGGTGACGATGTCGTCGGCCGGGCACTCCTTGCGGGCGGCGGCCATCTGGTACGCGTAGCCGAGGACCTCCATCGACGCGGCCGCCGGGTCGGCGGTGTTGTCCGGGTCGTCGTAGCCGGTCATCTGATTCGACCACTCGAAGATCTTGTCGCGGTCCTCCTGCGGGACGCCGATGAGTTCGGCGATGGCCTGCAGCGGCAGCTCCGCGGCGACCTGAGTGACGAAGTCGCCCCCGCCGGCCCGGCAGGCCTCCTCGACGATCTTCTTCGCGCGGGCGTTCAGCTCGTCGCGAAGGCCGTTGATCGCGCGCGGGGTGAAACCGCGGGCGACGAGCTTGCGCAGCTTGGTGTGCTCGGGCGCGTCCTTGTTGAGCAGGACGTGGCGCTGCAGTTCGATGGCCTCGCGCGGGATGTCGTCGTTGAACCGCGGGATCGCGGTGTTCTCCCAGTTGGAGAACACGTCGCTCCGGCGGGAGACCTCACGGACCTCCTCGTGCCGGGACACGACCCAGAATCCCTCGTCGTGGAATCCGCCGACGTCCGGGGATTTCTTGTTCCACCAGACGGGGGCCGTCCTACGCAGCTCGGCGAACTCCTCGAACGGCATCCGCTCGGCGTAGAGATCCGGATCGGTGAAGTCGATGTCTTCGGGGATGTTGGGCTGCGCCACTGAATTCTCTCCTGCCCTGACGAGTGCACCGTGTCGTGATGTGGAACACGTTCTAAAAGCATTCAAGCACAGGGCGGCCCGCAGGCCAAGGAATCGCCAAGTCCCGATCATTCGGACCCCGCCTTGTCTGCCCCGGAAACCTGTTCTACTTTGCGAGGACAAGGACCAGAAAGGAGCCCACCGTGGGCACACCAGTCATCGTCGAGGCGGCACGCACCCCGATCGGCAAGCGCGGCGGCTGGCTCGCCGGCCTGCATGCGGCCGAGCTTCTCGGGGCCGCACAGAGCGGACTGATCGAGCGCGCGGGCCTCGATCCCGCCCTCGTCGAGCAGGTGATCGGCGGGTGTGTCACCCAGGCCGGCGCGCAGTCCAACAACATCACCCGCACCGCGTGGCTGCACGCCGGCCTGCCGTGGCAGGTCGGCGCCACCACGGTCGACTGCCAGTGCGGGTCGGCCCAGCAGGCCAACCACCTGATCGCCGGACTCATCGCCACCGGCGCCATCGACGTCGGCATCGCCTGCGGCATCGAGGCGATGTCGCAGGTGCCGCTCGGCGCGAACGTCGGCGAACTCGCCGGCCCGCGGCGGCCCGAGTCGTGGAACATCGACCTGCCCAACCAGTTCGAGGCGGCCGAGCGCATCGCCCGCCGTCGCGGCATCACCCGCGAGGACGTCGACGCGCTCGGCGTCCGGTCGCAGGCGCTGGCCAAGCAGGCGTGGGACGAGGGCCGCTTCGACCGCGAGGTGCTGCCCGTCGTCGCGCCCGTCGTCGACAAGGAGGGCACCCTCACCGGCGAGAAGCAGACCGTCGCCCGCGACCAGGGCCTGCGCGAGACGACCACGGAATCGCTCGCGAAGCTGAAGCCGGTCCTCGACGGCGGCATCCACACCGCCGGCACCTCGTCGCAGATCTCCGACGGCGCTGCTGCGGTGCTGCTCATGGACTCCGACCGCGCCGCGGCGCTCGGCCTGAAGCCGCGGGCCCGGATCGTCTCGCAGGCCCTCGTCGGCGCCGAGCCCGAGTTCCATCTCGACGGCCCGGTGCAGGCGACGAGCCGCGTCCTCGAGAAGTCCGGCATGACGATCGGCGACCTGGACCTGTTCGAGGTCAACGAGGCGTTCGCATCGGTGCTGCTGTCGTGGGCGCGGGTGCACGAGCCCGACATGGACAAGGTCAACGTGAACGGCGGCGCGATCGCGCTCGGCCACCCCGTCGGCTCGACCGGCTCGCGGCTGATCACCACCGCGCTGCACGAGCTCGAGCGGCGCGACGGCGCCACTGCGCTGATCACCATGTGCGCGGGCGGCGCGCTGGCCACCGGCACGATCATCGAGCGGATCTGACATGAACGGGGCCGCTGCGCCGAAGGGTCTCGACTCGAAGTGGACCGTGCCGATCATCAAGTGGATGTCGCGCGCCAACGTGGCGGCCTATCAGGCCACCGGCGGCCGGATCGGGGGAAAGTGGCGGGTGGGCAGCGCCTTTCCGTGGGGCATTCCCGTCTGCCTGCTGACCACCACGGGCCGGAAGACGGGACGGCCGCGGACCGTTCCGCTGCTGTTCCTCGAGGACGACGAGCGGGTGGTGCTCGTCGCGTCCCAGGGCGGCCTGCCCGAGCACCCGCTGTGGTTCCGCAACATCCAGGCCGATCCGCGGGTGACCGTGCAGGTGAAGTCCCGGGTGCGGCAGATGACGGCACGGGCGGCGACGCCCGACGAGCGGTCGCACTACTGGCCGCGGCTGGTGGCAATGTACGCGGATTTCGACAATTATCAGTCCTGGACGGATCGGGTCATCCCGGTGGTGGTGTGCGAGTGACCCTCGCGGGAGCCGGCACGACCGGGCACGAACCAGTGGGGTGCCCGGTCGAGCTGCTCTCGAGAAGGGATGTCACCCGATGACAACCGCGAACCACGATCAGGTACTCGACAAGCGGGAGATCGCGGCGGCACTGCTGCGCGCGCTCGAACGCCGGCACGAGGTCCTCGATGCCATCGTCGAGAGCAACGACAGGGCCGAGGCCGTCGCGACCGTCGCGCGGCTGCTCGACACGGACGAGTTCTGCGCCGAAGCGGTGCTCAACCTTCCGTTCCGGCGGCTGACCAAGGCGGAGCGCAAGAAGATCCGGGAGGAGCTCGACGACCTCGACGCGGTGCTCAAGTGGACGCCCGCCGAGCGTCCCTACGCCACCGGCGCCCATTTCCGGCTGCGTCAGTTCAGCGACAGCGAGCCGGACCGCGAGCTGTTCCGCGTCCGGTGCGAGGAGCAGCTCGGCGACGCGGGTGCAGCGCGGGTGGAACAGGAGCGCGCCGCCGGCCTGTCGCGCATCGACGACGAGTCCGCGGTGTGGCTGGTCGCCGAGGACCTGTCCGGCACCGAACCCAAGCCGGTCGGCTTCGCGTTCGGCGAGCTGCAGGGCCATGAGGTCGACGTCGCGATCTGGGTCCACCCCGAGCTGCGCAAGCAGGGCTACGGCACCGCGACCCTCAAGCACGCCCGCACCGAGCTGGCCGCGTACTTCCCCGGCACCACCATCATCGTCCGCTCGCCCGCGTAGGCGGCTGCGCCGCCGGTGCGTCCTTCGGGTCGTTCCCACCGCCCAAAGGACGCACCGGCAGCTTCGCTGCCTACGCCCCGTAGACGGGGGTGGGGGGCTCGCTGCGCGCGATCAGCTTCTCCACCACCGGGCCGAGTTCCTTCGGATCCCAGCGCTCGCCCTTGTCGATCGCCTCACCGTGCCGCCAGCCGTCGGCGACGGAAACCCTGCCGCCCTCCACCTCGAAGACCCGGCCCGTGACGTCCTTCGACTCGGCGCTGCCGAGCCACACCACCAGCGGTGAGACGTTTTCCGGGGCCATCGCGTCGAAGCCCTGTTCCGGGGCGGCCATCGACTCGGCCATCGCGCCGCCCGCGCCCACGGTCATGCGGGTCCGCGCGGCCGGTGCGATCGCGTTGACGGTGACGCCGTACCGGGCGAACTCGGCGGCCGCCTGGATCGTGAGGGCCGCGATCCCGGCCTTCGCCGCGGTATAGTTGCCCTGGCCGATGCTGCCCATCAGGCCGGCGCCCGAGCTGGTGTTGACGATCCGCGCGTCGACCGGGTTGCCGGCCTTCGCCTCCCCGCGCCAGTACGCCATCGCGTGCCGCATCGGGGCGAAGTGACCCTTGAGGTGCACCCGGATCACGGCGTCCCACTCCTCCTCGCTCATGTTGGCGAGCATGCGGTCCCGCAGGAATCCCGCATTGTTGACCAGGACGTCGAGCCGTCCGAAGGTCTCCAGGGCCGTCTGCACCAGGTTCTCCGCGCCGGTCCAGTCGGCCACGTCGTCGCCGTTGACGACGGCCTCGCCGCCCGCCGCCCGGATCTCCGCGACGACCTGCTCGGCGGGGCTCTCCCCCGTCGCCGAACCGTCCGCGCCGGCCCCGATGTCGTTGACCACGACCTTCGCGCCCTCGGCCGCGAAGGCCAGCGCGTGGGCCCGCCCGATGCCGCGCCCCGCGCCGGTGACGATCACGACGCGCCCGTTGACCAGTCCACTCACTTGTCTTCTCCTCGAATAGATGTCGTTGTCGGGGAATCCGGGCGACATACTCGCCCCGCCTCCACGATTCCGCTCCCTGGGGTCTGCGCCCCGCATGTGCTAACTTACCAAGCAATCGCTTGGTTCGGTACAGACGTTAGGAACCTGCCATGGGCATCACCTCGACCACCGACGGCGCGGGCATCACAACGGTCACCGTCGACTACCCGCCTGTGAACGCCATCCCCTCCCAGGGCTGGTTCGAACTGGCCGACGCGGTCCTCACCGCGGGCAAGGATCCGGCCACGCACGTGGTGATCCTGCGCGCGGAGGGCCGCGGCTTCAATGCCGGCGTCGACATCAAGGAGATGCAGGCCACCGACGGCCACGGCGCCCTCATCGCCGCCAACCGGGGCTGCGCCGCCGCCTTCGGCGCCGTCTACGACTGCGCCGTCCCCGTCGTGGTCGCCGTGAACGGCTTCTGCGTCGGCGGCGGCATCGGCCTGGTCGGCAACGCCGACGTCATCGTCGCCTCCGACGACGCCGTCTTCGGCCTGCCCGAGGTCGATCGCGGCGCTCTCGGCGCCGCCACGCACCTGGCCCGGCTGGTGCCGCAGCACATGATGCGCACCCTCTACTACACGGCGCAGAACGTCACGGTCCAGCAGCTCGAGCACTTCGGCTCGGTGTACAAGGTCGTCCCGCGCGCCGACCTCGACGCCACCGCCCGCGAGATCGCCGAGAAGATCGCGGCGAAGGACACCCGCGTCATCCGGTGCGCCAAGGAAGCCATCAACGGCATCGACCCGGTGGACGTGAAGGAGAGCTACCGCTTCGAGCAGGGCTTCACCTTCGAACTCAACCTCGCCGGCATCGCGGACGAGCACCGCGACGAGTTCGTCGCCACCGGCAAGCCGCGCGCCAACCACTGATCAGGAGACATGAAACACCATGCGTGACAAGAGGATGTCGCTCGACGACGTGGTCGGCGAGCTGCGCAGCGGCATGACGATCGGCATCGGGGGCTGGGGGTCGCGGCGCAAGCCGATGGCGCTCGTCCGCGCGATCCTGCGCTCGGACGTGAAGGACCTGACCGTCGTGACCTACGGCGGCCCGGACCTGGGGCTGCTGTGCTCGGCCGGGAAGGTGAAGAAGGCGTACTACGGGTTCGTCTCCCTCGACTCGGCCCCCTTCTACGACCCGTGGTTCGCCAGGGCGCGCACGAACGGGGAGATCGTCGCGCGGGAGATGGACGAGGGCATGGTCAAGTGCGGCCTCGAGGCGGCCGCCGCCCGGTTGCCGTTCCTGCCGATCCGGGCGGGACTCGGTTCCGCCGTCCCGGACTTCTGGGAGGGTGAATTGCGGACCGTCACCTCCCCGTACCCCGACGCGTCCGGCACGCCCGAGACGCTGATCGCGATGCCGGCGCTGAATCTCGATGCCGCCCTGGTGCATCTGAACATCGGCGACGCGCACGGCAACGCCGCCTACACCGGCGTCGACCCCTACTTCGACGACCTGTACTGCCTGGCGGCGGAGAAGCGGTACGTCTCGGTCGAGCGCATCGTCGAGACCGAGGAACTCGTCAAGTCCGTTCCGCTGCAGTCGATCATCCTCAGTCGCATGATGGTCGACGGGGTCGTGGAGGCACCGGACGGCGCCCACTTCACCCTCGCCGGCGACAGCTACGGCCGCGACGAGAAATTCCAGCGCCACTACGCCGAGGCCGCGAAGGACCCGCAGACCTGGCAGGCGTTCGTCGACCGGTTCCTCTCCGGCAGCGAGGACGACTACCGAGCCGCCGTCAAGACTTTCACCGAGGAGCAGGCATGACCGACACGACCACCCCGGCGACGACGGGCACGGTGA
Source organism: Rhodococcus sp. ENV425 (assembly GCF_002887785.1). Taxonomy (NCBI): domain Bacteria; kingdom Bacillati; phylum Actinomycetota; class Actinomycetes; order Mycobacteriales; family Nocardiaceae; genus Rhodococcus; species Rhodococcus sp. ENV425. The sequence goes on along the minus strand of NZ_PCZU01000268.1, from coordinate 123,707 downwards.
CCCGGGCCGAGTACTGCGCCATCGCATGCGCCGAGATCTTCGCCGGGGCAGGCGAAATCATGGCCAGCCCGATGGCGACGCTGCCGCTGATCGGCGCCCGCCTCGCCCGGCTGACCACCGAACCGGACCTGCTCATCACCGACGGGGAGGCGCTGATCCTCGCGGACACTCCCGCACTCGGCGCGAAGGGCCCGATCGAGGGCTGGATGCCGTTCCGCAAGGTGTTCGACGTCGTCGCCTCCGGCCGCCGCCACGTGGTGATGGGCGCCAACCAGATCGACCGGCACGGCAACCAGAATCTCTCCGCGTTCGGCCCGCTGCAGCACCCCACCCGGCAGATGTTCGGCGTGCGGGGCGCCCCCGGCAACACCATCAACCACCCGACGAGCTACTGGGTCGGCAAGCACAACACGCGCGCGTTCTGCGACAAGGTCGACATCGTCTCGGGCGTCGGCTACGACAGGGTGGACCCGGCCAACCCGGCCTTCAAGTACCTGCACCTGCACCGGGTGGTCACCAATCTCGGGTCGTTCGACTTCGGCGGTCCCGGCCACACGATGCGGGCACTGGCCCTGCACCCGGGGGTCACGGCGGAGCAGGTCGCGGAGAACACCTCCTTCGAGGTGGCCGGCCTCGACGAGGCGGGCGTGACCCGCGAGCCCACCGCCGAGGAGCTGCGCCTGATCCGCGAGGTCCTCGATCCGCGCGGCCTGCGGGATCGGGAGGTGGCGGTATGAGCCCGCGCCTGACGACGGCACTGACCGACCTCGTCGGCATCGAGCACCCGATCGTCCAGACGGGGATGGGCTGGGTGTCCGGCCCGCGCCTGACCGCGGCGACCTCCAACGCGGGCGGTCTCGGCATCCTGGCCTCGGCGACGATGACGTACGAGGAACTCGAGGCCGCCGTCGCGAAGACGAAGGCGGCGACGGACAAGCCCTTCGGCGTGAACATCCGGGCCGACGCGACGGACGCCGCCCAGCGCATCGACCTGCTCATCCGTGAGAACGTCAAGGTCGCGTCCTTCGCCCTCGCGCCCAGGAAGGAACTGATCGCCAAGCTCAAGGACCACGGCATCGTGGTGATCCCGTCCATCGGCGCCGCGAAGCACGCGGTGAAGGTCGCCTCGTGGGGGGCCGACGCGGTGATCGTGCAAGGCGGCGAGGGCGGTGGGCACACCGGGCCGGTGGCCACGACGCTGCTGCTGCCGAGCGTGCTCGACGCGGTCGACATCCCGGTCGTTGCGGCCGGCGGATTCTTCGACGGGCGCGGGCTCGCCGCGGCGCTCGCCTACGGGGCGGCCGGCGTCGCCATGGGCACCCGGTTCCTGCTCACCAGCGACAGCGCCGTGCCCGACTCGGTGAAGCAGGAGTACCTGAGGCGGGGCCTGCAGGACACCACGGTCTCCCTCAAGGTCGACGGCATGCCGCACCGTGTGCTCAACACCGACCTCGTCGACAGCCTCGAGCGCGGCAGCTACGCGAAAGGCCTGGTCGCCGCCGCGAGGAACGCGGCGAAGTTCAAGGCCATGACCGGGATGAAGTGGTCGACGCTCGTCAAGGACGGCATCGCGATGAAGCGGGCGAGCGACCGCACGTGGCAGCAGATCATCATGGCGGCCAACACCCCCATGCTGCTCAAGGCCGGGCTCGTGGAGGGCAACACCGACGCCGGTGTGCTGGCCTCCGGGCAGGTCGTCGGCATGCTCGACGACCTGCCGAGCTGCCGGGAGCTGATCGACCGGATCGTCGCCGAGGCCGTGGAGCGGATCGACGCCGTGGCCGCGCTGCGCGGTCAGGCCCAGGCCCCGCGTTCCGCCGCGTCGCGCACGTAGGTCTCGAAGGACACGGGCGGCCGGCCCGCCACCTCGGCGACAACGTCGTTCGGGGTCGCGTCGCCGGTCGCCCGCAGGGCCTCGAAGGCCTCGATCTCGGCGAGCACCTGCGCCCGGTCCAGGCCGAGGCCGGTCATCGTCTCGAGGTAGGCGTCCGGCTCACCGCGGTAACGGACCTCGCGCCCCGAGGCGCAGGCGATCACGGCCGCGGCCTCGCCGAACGACAGCGCGTCCGGCCCGCTCAGCTCGTAGGTCCGGCCGGCGTGGCCGTCCCCGGTGAGCGCGGCGACGGCGACGGCGGCGATGTCCCCGGCGTCGTTGAACGCCTGACGCATGTCACCCAGGGGCAGGACGATCTCGCCCGCGAGCACGGCAGCGCGCAGGAAACCCTCGTCGAAGTTCTGGTCGAACCAGTCGGGGCGCACCACGGTCCACTCCGCGCCGGACGACGTGACGGCACGCTCGGCGGCCAGCAGCCGCTCGTCGCCCATCACGTCGACCGCCTTGCTCGACAGCAGGACGAACCGCGAAATCCCCTCGGCGACAGCCATATCGACGAATTCGTCCGCGACCGGCACGCCGTCGGGCGCCATGACGAACACCGCCCCGGCACCGGACACCGCGGGTTTCCAGGTGTGCGGATCGAACCAGTCGAACGGCACGTCGCCCGAGCGGGAGCCGGCACGGACCGCGTGCCCGCGTTCGCGCAACTGCCGGGTGACCCGTCGCCCGACGGTGCCCGTGGAACCGAGAACCAACACCGGTCGTTCGTCCATGCCGGCATCCTGACATCCGGCACCGACACGGTCACCGGGGCAGCCGACCGGTTCGCACGTCCATCGCGCCCGGCGGACGACATCACGTCCGCCGGGCGGTAGACCGTCAGGCCGCCGACGTGGGGGCGACGACGCTCTTGACGAAATCGGCGACGGCGGCGCGCAACTCGCGGCTGCGGGGAACCGCGCCGGACATCCAGTACACGCCGTGCACCAGCCCGTCGAATCGGACGGTACGGACGTCCACGCCCTCGGCGCGCAGCCGAGCGCCGTACTGTTCGGCCTCGTCGCGGGTGACCTCGTTCTCCGTCGTGAGGATGAGGGCCGGCGGGAGTCCGTCCACGCGGTCCGCCCGGGTGGGGACGGCATACGGGTTGTCGGCGTCCTCCGGTGCGGACAGGTACTGCTCCCAGAACCAGTCCAGGGCCGCGGCGGTGATGAGGTAGCCGTCGGCGTAGTCGATTCGGGACGGCAGCTGAGCGTTCGGGTCGATCACCGGGTAGATCAGCACCTGTCCACGAAGGGCCGGCCCTCCCTGGTCTCGCGAGCGCAGCGCGGTGACGGCCGCCAGGTTCCCCCCGGCGCTGTCGCCCATCACCACTATGTTGCCCGGGTCCCCGCCGTGCTCGGCGATGTGCGCGGCGACCCAGTTCAGCGCGGCCCAGGCGTCGTCGGCGGCCGCCGGAAACCGATGTTCGGGGGCCCGGCGGTAGGCGGCGGTCACGACGACCGTTCCCGTCTCGTTCGCGAGTGCCCGGGCGGGTTCGTCGACCACCTCGAGATCACCGGCGACGAACCCACCGCCGTGGAAGTAGAGCACCACCGGGCGCGGACCGGTCCCTTCGGGAAGGTGGATCCGGAGCGGAAGCTCGGTGGTGTCGCTGACATAGTGGAGGTCTTCGATCCGGGCGACCGGTTCGGACGGGGCCTGCAAGCCGGTGAACGTCGACACGACCGCGCGGGCTTCGTCGACGGACATGTTCTCGAACGATTTCAGTCCTTGCGCCTGCAGTCCCGCGAGCAGTTGCTCGACGTGGTGGTCGAGTGCCATGGCATTTCCTTCCGGGGAATGGACGGTGGGGTCAGGAGACGGCGGTCGCGGCCACCGCGCGCGAACTCGTCGTGTCGAAGCCGGTGTAGCCGCCGGCGACGACCTCGGCGCAGGTCTGCCGGTAGGTCGGGGCACCGCCGAGGTAGACCATGCAGGCCCTCGGCTTGCCGGGGATGTTGGCGCCCATGTACCAGGAGTTCGTCTGCGGCAGGAGGGTTTGCCCGGCGATCTCGTTGGTCAGGTGCAGCCAGTCGGTCTCGGCCTGCGCGGTCGGCTCGATCACGTCGAGGTCGTGTGCGCGCAGATAGTCGATCGCGTCGGTGGCGAAGTCGACGTGGTCCTCGATGGCCAGCGGCATGTTGTAGAGCACCGACGGCGACTGCGGCCCGGTGATGGTGAACAGGTTCGGGAACCCGTGGATCATGATGCCGAGGTATGTCCGCGGCCCGTGGGCCCATTTCTCGGCCAGCGTCTGTCCGCCGCGGCCGCGGATGTCCATCGCCAGCAGCGGCCCGGTCATGGCGTCGAAGCCGGTGGCCAGCACGACGGTGTCCACCTCGTACGTGCGCTCCCCCACCCGGACCCCGGTGGCGGTGATCTCGTCGATCGGAGTGTCCTTCACATCGACGATGTGCACGCTCTCGCGGTTGTAGGCCTCGTAGTAGTTCGTCTCGAGCGGGGGACGCTTGGTGCCGTAGGCGTAGCCCTCGGGTGCGAGCTTGTCGGCCTTGGCCGGGTCCTGCACCCGCTCGCGGATGCGTTCGCGGATGTACTCGGCGATGGTGTCGTTGGCCTTCTTGTCGAACAGGATGTCCTGGAAGCTGTCGATGAACAGCCGGAACCCGCCGGCGTTCCAGCGCTCGTCGAACACCCGGCGGCGCTCCTGCGCGTCGACGGCCAAAGCCGAGGGCTGGACCTGGTCGAACGGGACGCCGAGGAAGTGGTTGCGGGCTGCGTCGCGCAGACTCCGGTAGTTCTGCTTGGCCTCGGTCTCCACCTCCGGGTCGAGCGGCCCGTTGCCCAGCGGGGTGGCGAAGTTGGGGGTGCGCTGGAAGACGATCAGCTCCGCCGCCTCCTCGGCGATCAGGGGGATCGCCTGGATGCCGCTCGCACCGGCGCCGATGACCGCGACACGCTTGCCTGCGAAGTCCACGCCCTCGTGCGGCCAGTTGCCGGTGAGCAGGACCTCGCCGCGGAAGTTCTCGATGCCGCCGAACTCGGGAGTCTTGGGGACCGAGAGGTTGCCGGCGCCGGAGATGAAGTACCGGCTGCGCACGCTGCGGCCGTCATCGGTGTGCACCGTCCACATCGAGTTCTCGTCGTCCCAGTGCACCCCGATCACCCGGGTGTCGAAGGTGATCCCCCTGCGTAGGTCGAAGCGGTCGGCGACGTGCTCGAGGTACCGCAGGATCTCCGGCTGGCCGGCGAACTTCTCGCTCCACCGCCACTCCTGCTGCAGCTCTTCGTCGAAGGAGTACGAGTAGTGGATGCTCTCGATGTCGCAGCGAGCGCCCGGGTAGCGGTTCCAGTACCAGGTGCCGCCCACGTCGGCGCCGGCCTCGAACACCCGCACCGCCAGGTTCATCGTGTCGCGCAGCTTGTGCAGGGCGTACAGGCCGGCGAAGCCGGCTCCCACGACGACGACGTCGACGTCGGGAGCGGAGAAATCGGTTTCGGTCATGGTGCGGGCTCCTCACGATCAATGGGGTTCGGCCCCGTCCGGGGCGCTTCGATGCCTGACCACGACAATGACCCGCGTCACCTCACCCCCACGCGGGGGAAATCACCCCTTTCGATACCTGTGTTGGGCGTCACACCGCATTCGGGTATGTTCTGACCACTATCTCTGGGAAGCGTGAAGATGGAGTCCCCCCTGCCCCGCACCAAAGGGCTGACGCCCTCGCTGACCAGTTTCGTCGGCCGTCGCCGGGAGATCGACGAGGCTCGGGCCCGCCTGCAACAGGCCCGGCTCCTGTCGTTGCTCGGTCCGGGCGGGGTCGGCAAGACCCGGCTGGCGGAGGAGATCGCCCTCCGCTCCGCCCGCGCCTTCCGCGACGCCTTCTGCTGGATCGACCTCGCCGTGGTCCGCGATCCCGAGGCGCTCCCGTCGGCTGCGGCCGCGGCGCTCGGCGTCACCGACCAGTCCACCCGTCCCGTGCGGGACAAGATCCTCGATCACCTGCGGGACCGCCACATGCTGATCGTGGTCGACAACTGTGAGCACCTGCTCGACGCGGCGGCCGCGTTCGTCACCACGGTCCTCACCGGCGCACCCGAGGTGCGCGTTCTGGCGACGAGCCGGGAGCCGCTCGGCGTCGGCGGCGAATTCACCTACGTGCTGCCGCCGCTGAGCACCCCGACGGAATCGACCGGCAACCGCGCCGCCGACCTGGCCCTGTTCGAATCGGTCACGCTTCTCGTCGAGCGCACCCAGAGTGTGGTCGCCGAATTCCGGATGACCGACGCCAACGCCGACGCCGTCGCCCAGCTGTGCATCCAGCTCGACGGCATCCCCCTGGCCATCGAACTCGCCGCAACCCGGTTGCGGACCCTGTCCCCCGCCCAGCTCGTCGAACGGCTCGACCGGCGCTTCGCCCTGCTCACCGGCGGCAACCGCGCGGCCGTGCCCCGGCAGCAGACGCTCCGGGCGCTGATCGACTGGAGCTACGAACTGTGCTCCGCACCGGAGCGCACGCTGTGGGCGCGGCTGTCGGTCTTTCCCGGCAGCTTCGATCTCGAAGCCGCCGAGTCGATCTGCGGGGACGAAGACCTTCCCCCGGAACAGGTGATGGATCTGCTGGACGGTTTGGTGTCGAAATCGCTTGTCACGGTCGATCGTTCCGCAGAGGCCTTCCGCTACTCGCAGTTGATGACCGTGCGCGAGTACGGGCACGAGCTGCTCGACGCCGGTGGACGACGGAACGATCTGTACCGGCGGCACCGAGACCACTACCTCGAGCGGGCGCAACGTCACGCGGCGGACTGGTACGGGCCGAGACAATCGGAACTGTTGTCGCGGTGGCGGATCGACCATCCGAACTTCATGGCCGCGCTCGACTGGTCGCTACGGGACGACAGCGACCTGTCGGCCGCGGCCGCCCTCGCCGTGGCGCTGCGGTATCACTGGATCGCGGGAGGCAACCTCTCCCACGGCCGCACCAGGCTCGAGCGGCTTCTGCAACGACTGCCCCGGTCCACTCGCGACCGGGGCCACGTCCTGTGGGTGACCGCGTGGACGGCCCTGATCCAGGGGGACCGGGAGGGAGCCGCACTTCATCTTGCCGAATGCGGATCCATCGCAGCCGAACTGGAAGATGCCGAGTTGCAGGCGCACCACGACCACTGGGCCGCCCTGCACGCCTTGTTCTGCGGACGAACCACCGACGCGATCGATCTCTACGACGCGGCGATCGCCGTTCATCGCACCCGAGGCGATCGCGCAGCAACCCTCACCGCCTTGTTCCAGCTGGCCATGGCCCAGACCTACGACGGCCGGCTCGACGACGCACTCGCCACGTGTGCACACGTGATCCACGTGGCGGACGAGCACGGCGAGCAGTGGAACAAGGCGTACGCCCTGTGGGTTTCGAGCCTGGCCTACTTCCACCTCGGCCGGATCGACGACGCCGTCGACGCCGCGGAACAGGCACTGCACATCCAGCGCGACTTCAAGGACAAGATCTGCACCGCCCTGTCGATCGAACTTCTCGCCTGGGCGGCGGAAGCCGTCGGTCACACCGAGCGGTCCGCCACGCTCTTCGGCGCGGCCAGGGCGGTGTGGCAGCGACTCGGCACGTCCGTCGCCGCCTTCGGTCCCCATATCACGGGTGATTCGGCGCACTGGGAACAGCGGGTCCGACAGTCGCTGGGAGCGAAGAAGTATGCGCGCCTGTCGACACCGCCGGCACGCCCGGCCATCGAGCAGGCTGTCGACACGGCTCTCGGGACGCCCGCGGGCGGATCGGCGACCGCGTCACCCACCGCCTCCCCGTTGACCCGCAGGGAAGAGGAGGTGGCCGAACTCGTCGCCCGGGGCCTCAGCAACCGGGAGATCGCGGATCAGCTCGTGATCTCGCACCGGACGGTCGACGGGCACGTCGAACACATCCTGGACAAACTGGGCGTCGGATCCCGCACCCAGGTG